>JBOGIZ010000106.1:0-1877 GCA_050747805.1 Vicinamibacterales bacterium
GTTCATGATTGTAACGACCGAAGCGGCGGTCGATCGAGGCTTCGATTGGCCCGAGCACCAGCAGCACCGCCAGGGTGATCGCCGCCGCCGTGATCGCGAGCCGGTACTGTCCGCCGCCCGCCGCCACGCCCAGCGCCGCATTCACCCACACGGTTGCCGCCGTCGTCATTCCATGAATGCTGCCGCGCGTGCGGATGATCGCCCCGGCGCCGAGAAATCCGATGCCCGTCACGATCTGCGCCGCGATCCGCGTCCGCTCCGCGTCGGAGCCCGCAAGCGTGATCGAGCTGATCGTGAAGAGCGCGCATCCCATTGTGATGAGGATGTTTGTCCGGAAGCCGGCGCTCTTGCCGCGAAACTCGCGTTCGGCTCCGACCACCCCGCCAAGCACGGCGGCGAGCAGGAGTCGTCTGATGAGCTCGGCATCCGTGAGCGGCGTCACGCCCACACCCCGCGTGGCATTTTGATTGCTTTCTTGGATCCACAGGAGGTTGCATGCTCTGGACGATTGCCGTACTGCTGCTGATTCTGTGGGCGATCGGGTTCGGCCTGCACGTCGCGGGCGCGCTCATTCACGTCCTGCTCGTCATCGCGCTGGTGATGATCGTGGTCCGCTTGCTCAGCGGGCGGCGCGTCTGAACGGGCGCCCGTAAGATTCGCCGGCGGATTCGCGAGCAGGAAGCGCATGCGGTCCGCCGGCACGTCGACGTTCGCACGCCAGCTCAGGGTCTGGCCGGCGCCGATCCGCACGTCGTAGGCGCCTGCGGGTACGACGAAGAGCACGTAGTCGCCATCCGTGATCGGCCGCGCCACCGGCGTGTCGTGGGCGCCCGGCGCAAACAGTGCCGCGTCGGGAGCGGGACCGCGCGGATTGCGGATTTCGATAGCCCCATAGTTGGACTGGAGGTTGACCACTTCGAGGTGATCGCCCCCTTCGTCGGGGTAGCGCATCACCACGAGCTGTTCCACCCAGCGAATTCCCGTCACCGTTCCGTTCTGTTCGCGGATTACCTGCGCATCATAGAACCCGGGAGCCACCTCCAGGACGCCGCCCTGCGGCGCGATGGGGGACTGGCGATCACCCGCTTTGAATACTGTGACGCGCGTGTCGCGCGTGACCTCCTCGGTGCCGTCGAACACCCGGATCGTGAGCGCGATGGGCGCGGCAGAGGCGGGCGGCGTCTGCGCCGGCACGACGGCGGGCTGTGCCGCCACCAGCATGAGGATGAGCAGCGCCGCGGCACACATGGCACGGCATGTTAATACGACGGGCGCCAGACGGTATACTTTGCCCGTTGAAACTGAGCGCGATCGCCGAGCGCATCGACTGCCGGCTCGAAGGTGACGGAAATCTTGATATCCGCGGCGTGGCGGCTATCGAACAGGCGGGACCCGGCGACCTGACCTTCTGCGCGAACCAGAAATACGCGGCCCGGTTGTCCACGACGGCCGCCTCGGCCGTGATCGTCGGCCCGTCGGCACCCTCCGTTCAGTGCGCGCGGCTCGTCGCGGCAGATCCGTATCTCGCCTTCGCTCGCGCGGTCGCGTTGTTTGCTCCGCCGGTCCACGCGTCGCCGGGCGTCCATCGTCTCGCTGATGTGTCTCCGAAGGCGGCCGTTGCGGCGGACGCCTCCATCGGGGCCTTCGTCAGCGTCGGCGACGGTGCGCGGATCGGTACGCGAACCATCGTGTACCCGCACGTCACGATTGGCGAGGGCGCCTCGATCGGTGACGACTGTGTCGTGCACGCGCGCGTTTCGGTGCGCGAGCGCGTGGCAATCGGCCATCGCGTCGTCATTCAGGATGGCGCCGTGATCGGCAGCGACGGATTCGGGTTCGCGCACCGCGCCGACGGCACGCACGTTAAAATTCTGCAA
>JBOGIZ010000107.1:0-4331 GCA_050747805.1 Vicinamibacterales bacterium
CCTCCGCAATACCCCGCTCATCGTGAAGCTGTTCGCGTCTCGATCGGATCTGCCGGGTGCGTCGCTTCTCCTGCGCGATGCGTTTGACATGCTCGAGGAGGATTACGAAGAGGAGCGGTTCTTTGCCGCGGTGCGGCGGATGTACTGGCAGGCGCCGGCGGGATCGTCCGAGCGCAAGGTCGCCGAAACGCTGATCGAGACGCTGGGGTTCTGACGTGAGCGCGAGTGACAGCTACAAGGAGGCGGGCGTCGACATCGATGCGGGCAACGAGGTGGTCCGCCGCATTCGCGGCCTCGCCCGCGGCACCTCCACGCGCGGCGTGCTCTCGGATATCGGTTCGTTCGGCGGTTTGTTTCAGATGTCGGCCGCCGGCCTGCGCGATCCGGTCCTCGTCGCGAGCGCCGACGGCGTCGGGACGAAGCTGCGTGTGGCGTTCCTCGCAGGCATTCACGACACCATCGGGGTTGATCTTGTCAACCACTGCGTCAACGACATCCTCGTCCAGGGCGCGCGCCCGCTGTTTTTCCTTGATTACCTCGCGACGGGGCGTCTGTCGCCCGATGTCGCGGTCCAGATCGTCGCGGGCCTCGCACGCGCGTGCCGCGACAACGGCTGTGCGCTGCTCGGCGGCGAAACCGCCGAGATGCCAGGGTTTTATGCCGACGGCGAATACGACGTCGCGGGTTTCATCGTCGGAGCCGTCGAACGCGAGTCGGTCGTCGACGGCCGCCGCGTCGCGCCAGGCGACGTGCTGATCGGATTGCCCTCGTCAGGGCTGCACACGAACGGCTACTCGCTGGCACGCCGGATCGTGTTCGAACGCCTGCATCTCGACGTGGACGATCGAGTGCCGGAGCTTGGCGCGACTGTGGGCGAGGCCCTGCTGGCGCCGCATCGATCGTATTTGCGGATCGTGGAACCGCTCCTCGGCGGCGGCCGCGTCAAAGGCATGGCGCACATTACCGGCGGCGGCATTACTGACAACCTGCCTCGAGCGCTGCCTACGGGGACTGCCGCGGTCATCCGACGGGGATCGTGGGACGTGCCCGCGATTTTCCGTTGGCTCGAGCAGGCGGGCGGCGTGCCAGTCGGGGACATGTGGCGCACGTTCAACATGGGAATCGGAATGATCCTCGTCGTCGCGGAGGGTGACGCCGACGCGCTGGTGCGCGCGCTTCATGCGGCTGGTGAACGCGCGGCCCAAGTGATCGGCGGCGTGATCAAGGCCGACGGCTCCGAGCCCGTCGTCGCGTACGAGCGCTGAGATCGGACCGATCAGAGATCAGAGCCACGATCAGAGATCAGACCCACGATCAGAGATCAGATCAGACCGATCAGACCCAGCTCTGAGCCCAAATTCCCGTCCACTTTCGAGGAATGAGCTCTGAGCTCTAAGGTCTGAGTTCCCGACCGTGCGGCTTCAGGTGTTGAGGACATCGATCCAGTTATCGAGGCGCGGAAGCGGTCCAGGGTCGACGCTGAACGTCCGCTCCGGCGCGATCCCCTGACTGGCGCTGCACCATGGCCAATCCTCCGCGCGTTTCATCAGCCCGGCGGTCACCGCGTTGCGCTCGATGTAACGCCAGACGGTGAAGTACTGTCGGTCATTCTTGACGAGGACTGATTTGTAGCGCGCTTGATACACGGCGCCGCAGCCACTCGAGTTACGGCGAAGATGCCACCGCTGCGCGTGCGTCCCGGTGAGCCATTGCATGAACCGCGCGGTGTCCCGATCGCCCTCGGGCCATAGCAGAAAATGAAAGTGGGTCAGCATCAGATGGTACGCAATAATTCGCATGGGCCGTTTCGCGCGCGCCAGGTCGAGGAGGCGCTCGAACGCCGAGTAGTAATCGGAATTGTCGAAAATCGGCCCTTTTTCTGGATCCTCTGTTGAACACATGGTAGACACGTCCGCCTTCAATCGCTCGCCGCTTTCCCATGATTTCCGCATGTTTGGCAAGCGGAGTGCCAGTCGAATTCGAGCTCAGAGCTCATTCTCTCGTCGAGGACACTCGGGTGGGCTCTGAGCTCGCCCGGGTCGCGGTTCTCATCTCCGGGCGCGGGAGCAACCTTCAGGCGCTCATCGACGCGGCTGGCGAAGGACGTCTCGGCGCGACGATCGCCGTCGTTGTTTCCAATCGCGCGGACGCGGCCGGGTTGGAACGCGCCGCGGCCGCCGGCATCGAGACGCTGACGATCAGCCACCGCGACTTCGACGAGCGCACCGCGTTCGAGGCGGCGCTCGTCGCCGAACTGCGCGCCCGCCGCATCGAGCTCGTGTGCCTGGCTGGATTCATGCGGCTGCTCGGTGCGACCTTTCTCGAGGCCTTTCCACAGGCGATTCTCAACATTCATCCGTCGCTGCTGCCGGCGTTTCCCGGCGTCGATGCGCAGCGGCAGGCGTGGGAGCACGGCGTGAAGGTGGCGGGCGCGACCGTGCACCTGGTGACGGGCGAACTCGACGGCGGGCCCATCGTGCTGCAGGCGCCGGTTCCGGTGAGAGACGACGACACGCCAGACACGCTGGCGGCGCGGATCCTTCTCGAAGAGCACCGGCTCTACGCCGAAGCCGTTCGAATCGTCGCCGCCGGCAGATGGCGGATCGACGGCCGACGATTCGTCAGAGACATCGAGTCCTGAACCCGCCGCTCACGCGTGCATGACGGGTTCGAGCGTCAGCACGGCAACTTCCGGCGGGCAATTGATCCGAACTGGCACATACACCGTTCCGACGCCGCGGCTCACGAAAATCGAAGTGCCCTCGCGCTGCGCAAGCCCCGCGATGACCGGGAAGTTGCGCGCCGCAATGGCTCCGAGACCTGGCAGCACGATCTGCCCGCCGTGCGTGTGTCCGCTGATGACCGCGGGCACGGCGAGTTCCTGCGCTTCGAACAGACGCTGCGGAGTGTGCGCGAGCAGGATGGTGTAGGGGAGCGATCCGCGCAGGACGTGCGCGATGTCGCCGACCTTCCGCGTCCAGTATCGAATGCCGGCGAAGTCCATCGGCTCGCCGCGGACGACAAGCCGCGTGCGCGCGTCTTTCAGGACCGTGAATCCGCGCGCCGCGAGCGCCGCCGGCATGTCGCGATCGTCGTCGTGATTGCCGAGAATGGCGATGACGCCGTTCGGAGCCGACAGCGGCGCGAGCGCATCGGCCGACGGCTGCACGTAGCGCCGGTTTCCCCATGTGACATAGTCGCCGCCGAGCACGATCAGGTCCGGCCGCTGGGCCATCAGCAGACGCACCGCGGCCGCGATCATCTCGTGCGACACCGTTTCGCTGCGGTGCGTGTCGGTCATGAGGCCGATGCGCAGTCCTCGCAGGGGTTCAGGCAGGCCCGAGACCGGCAGGGTGCTGTGCGTCACCTGAAGCTCGAACCGCTCGTACAAAAAGCCGTGCGCGAGGCCGCCGGTGGCGATCCCGATGCCGACGCCGGCCAGGCCCTGCAACAGCGAGCGCCGCGAGACTTCGAAGCCGTTCTGAAACGCGGCGCGAGGCGGCGGTGATGCCAGCCGCCGGATCTTCATGCGGGGATTCTACCGCAGCGTTCTTCAGCCCGCTGGACGCGCGCGTCGGGCTCTCACCGAGTTGGATATAGTACGAGCGCGATGGATTTTTTCGAGGATTTGCTGTGGCGCGGACTGGTGTACGACAGCACTGACGGGCTTCGTGAAGCGCTCGCCGCCGGACCAATCACCGGCTACATCGGATTCGACCCGACCGCGGACAGTCTCCACGTCGGCAGCCTGCTTCCGCTGATGGCGCTCGCGCGGCTTCAGCGCGCCGGGCATTCGCCGATTGCCATCGCCGGCGGCGGCACGGGACTGATTGGAGATCCGAAGCCGACAGAGGAGCGGCCGCTGCTGTCGCGGGAGCACATCGAGCAAAACGTGGCCGGCGTCCGGGCACAGCTTGAACGCTTTCTCGATTTCGCGTCGCCGCGGAACCCGGCGCGAATCGTCAACAACGCCGACTGGCTCGCGGCGTTCGATCTGATCGGATTCCTTCGCGAGACCGGCAAGCATTTCACGGTGAACTCGCTGCTGCAAAAGGAGGCGATCAGCCGCCGCCTTGGCAGCGACGAGGGCATTTCCTTCACGGAATTCTGCTATCCGCTTCTTCAGGCGCGCGATTATCTCGAGCTGTTCGACCGGTACGACTGCACGCTGCAGATGGGCGGCAGCGACCAGTGGGGCAACATCACGGCGTGCATCGATCTCGTGCGCAGAACGCGCGGCAGGAAAGTTCACGCGCTCGTGATGCCCCTCATCACCACGGCATCCGGCGTGAAGTTCGGAAAGACCGAAGCGGGCGCGGTCTGGCTCGATC
>JBOGIZ010000108.1:0-4926 GCA_050747805.1 Vicinamibacterales bacterium
TCCCGACGCCGTGACGCTTTCGCTCGGCGCGCTCAAAGTTGCGGCGTCGGCGGTGGCGCTCGCGCCCGACGAACAGGACGTCTCGGCGCGGTTCGATGCGGCGGTCACGGCTCGACGAAGCGCGATCCGCGCGGCGGTCGACCAGGCCTATGGCATCCTTGCGCCGAGCGCGCCGCAGGCACCCGCCACGCCGGCGGCTCCCGCCGATCATTACTTCGTGCAGGCCTCGATCGACGGCAAGACCGTCGTCTTCGATCCGACACTCGCCGCGAATGCGCCCGGCACCACGCTCGTGACGGCCAGCGAAACGCTGAGTCCCGATTCGGTCCCCGCCGATGGCTACCAGACCATTCAATTCACGGTCGTCGCCGCATACCTCGACGGCGGCAAGCTATCGCAGACGATCGCACTGGACAAGACGGTGCGCGCGGTCGATCTGATCGGCAAGCCGCTGCGCATGGTGATTGCGACGCAGGATGGCGGCGCATCCGCCAACGCGTTCCGCGCCCAACTGCTGGTCAACGACGACCGTACCGACGGCGACATCTTTCAGTTGCACCAGGGCTCTGGTGGCGAAGAGTCGGGGGGCGGAGTCGGCGGTCTCGGAGGCATGTTCGGCGGACTCGGCGGCGGAGCGCCCGCCTCTTCTCAAAAGGCGGCGAGTGGCCCACCGCTCGCGCGCCTCTGGCTCGACGTCACCGAATCCGCCCCCGGGCAGCCGCCCTTCAAAGTCCGGCGCGTCATCCTCGATCGTCTGGACATCCAGGGCACGGCGCTCGCGGCAGGACAGAGTGACGCGCTCGCGCGGCAACTGCTGCTGCAGGTGTGGGACGGCGCGGCCGACGCCGGCGCCTTCGTCGCGCCGTTCGTCTTCCAGACGGAAGCGGCGGCAATGAAGAACACGGCGACGGCGGCCGGCGTCGCGTATGCGGCCAATGAGAAACACGACGCGGTCAACGTTGGCGATCTGCCCGGCCCGACGCTCTCGAGCGCAATCGTCAGCCTATTGTTCACGAGCGATCTGGCGCGCCACGCGATTGCGCGCGGCCTCGGAGCGCAGGTCCGGAGCTGGTATCAGGTACCGCGGCTCGCGTTCCTTCGGCGCGGCGTCAGGATCGCTGACTGGCAGTCGTCGTCGCCCAAGGCGGTCTATGCCGAAGATACGGACCTGTTCGAGCCGCTGCTGGCGTTCGCTGGACCGTCCGGCAGCGTGCGAGAACTCGCGCTCCGCGCAGGCATTACCGACACCGCGCTCGAAGCGCGCATCGGCTCGACGCTCGCGCGTCCGGGAACGCTCGCGGTGTTCGCCGCGATGCCCGCCGGCTCCTCGCGCCACTACACGGGGGCGAACGGTCTCCCCAGTGTGCCATCTGGCGCGGTGATGCGCGCGGTGCGCGAAGACTCGTCGTCGCAGGCGGGCGTCGTCGCGCCCTCGTCGTTTGTCAGCGTGGCGGGCGCCTCACGTTTCGGCTAGTGGACGTTCGCCGGCGGAACACCGTACGCGCTGGGCAAGATGGAACTTGGCGGCGGTCAGGATCTCGCCGAGCAAAAGGAGCTGCAGGAGATCCCGAACAAGATCAAGCCGTTTATTCA
Organism: Vicinamibacterales bacterium; assembly: GCA_050747805.1. Taxonomy (GTDB): domain Bacteria; phylum Acidobacteriota; class Vicinamibacteria; order Vicinamibacterales; family 2-12-FULL-66-21; genus JAICSD01. The sequence goes on from JBOGIZ010000108.1 coordinate 1,594, forward strand.
GTTCGACGGCAACATCACGCGGTGCTTCGTGGCGGGCGCGATCAGCGGGCTGCCCGGCGACGCCGCCCAGGACCAGATGACCGAGTGCATGGTCTCGGCGGTCTGCGATCTCGTTGCCGATCTCGTCGCCGACAAAGTCGGCGAATCGGCCGAGGAAGGGGTCGTCGACGAAGAGATGATTCAGGAGCTCCAGTCGATTATGAAAGGGATGATCGCGGCGGACCTGAAGCTCTACAGCGTGAAGGACAATCTCGCGAAAGGCTGTGAAGACAAAGTGGGCGGGGCACTGAAATGATCGCGTCCGCGCCATGACGATGACGCTCACGAGGTCAGGCCTGCGGGTCGCGGCCATCGTCACGGCGGTATTTGGTGTCGCATGCGGCGGATCCGGCGGTGCCGCGACAACCGCCGGCGGCAGCGCGCAACCGAAGCCTTCGGCCGCCGGATCCGCACCGAATGACCCGCGACCAGCCCCGGCGCCCGCGAGTACGCCAGCCGCCACCGCGGAAGCGAGTGCGCCGGATGGACCTCCGGCACCGGCCGGTACTCCGCAAGCAGTCGGCGTGGCACAGACCGACTCGGGCAGCCATGCCATCGTCGCGTCGAACACCGGCAACAAGGCGGCCGAGCTGCACGTCGACAAGTACGAGATCGCGTCGACGTTCGACGGCTCCGTTGCACCGAGCGGGCATCAATACGTGATCGTCACCGCGCGCTGGCACAACATCCTGGCGCCGGTCCAAGTCAGCGACAGCGACCTGCATCCTGACCCGACGAACGGCGCGGGCGGACTCGGGTCGGGCAATGCCTTGACGAAGCAACCCGGCGCGGAGAAGACCCACACCGTCTACATGCCGTACCTGATTGCAGACATCAAGACGCAGCTGCAGCTGATCGTGAACGGCGAGTCGGGCGCCACGCTCGTGAACGCGGACTTCAAGGACGCCGACCTGCTCACGCCCGAATCCCAGCGCATCGGACACGACAAGGACGTCTCCGGACGCTACGTCTTCGACGTGCCGGCGCCGGTGAGCAGTCTCGAGCTCGCGTATTTCGACAAGGAATACGGCAACATCCGCATTCCGATCGCCGGAAGCGCGGCGGCGGCCAGCGTGGGCGCCATCGCCGGGCCGATATCGTCGGGCGGTTTGACGCTGAGCGTGATGAAGGTCGACGAGACCGACACGATTGGCGACACGCACGCGCCCGCTGGCGCGCGCTTCATGACGGTCACGGCCCGTGGACAAGGCGATGCAAGCATCGGCGACAACTATCTCGAGATCGATCCGGACGCGATTTCGCGGCTCGTCGAATCCGACGGACACCTCTATCATCCCGCGCCGGTCGACACGGCGGAGGACGTGTGGAGCGGGCCGATGAAGTTCGTGCCGGGCACGCCGCAACGCGGCCGCCTCATCTTCCTCGTGCCCGCGCAGCACGGAGCGCTGTCGCTGCTCGTCGCGGTCCCCGGGCAGCCGGCGCCGATGCGCCTGCCGCTCTCGCCCGCCGCGGCTGCGGCGCCGAAGCCGCCGGCAGCAGTGGCGACGGTCCAGGACGGGTCCACGGGCGTGTTCTATCTGTACGGCGTGCGTCGCGCCGGCGACGTGCTGCTGCTCGACGTGGGAATCGAGAATCATTCGAACAGCGGAATGGAATTCCAGACGAAGGAACAGATCGAAGTGCTCAACAACGGGGCCGAGATCACCGCCACCGACGACGGTCTTGCCGCCTCGCCGCGAGGGCTTCCCGAAAACGGCGTCGTTCCGCCGCACACGCTCGGTCGATTCGAGATTCCGTTTCGCATCCCCGCGGGCGCGGCCGGATTGACGCTCTACTACCGCGGATTCGAGGCGGAACAGAAAATCCCCTTGCCTGCAGCGCGCTGACCGCGCTGCCATCGAAAGGACCGCAGCTATGTGGAGAACGCGAGCCGCTCTCTGGATTGTCGGGGCCTTCTCCATCGCGACGCTCGGCGTCTTCCGATCGGCGGCACAGGAGGCGGGCGCAGCCACCGCACCCAATCTGCTGTCGTTTTCGAGCGGCACGATCGTCCGCGCGTACACGAAGTCCATCACGAATGTCGCCTTCCTCGCTGAAGGACTGGCCGACGACGATGCCAACGCGCCGGTCCTCGCCGACGGTGCGACGGGAGTGCTGCAGATCGTCTACGAGCTGCCGGGCGTCGCCGCGCTGTCGAACATCTCGATGACGCTCGATCCGGCGGCCGACACGGCCATCGCGGTCTCCACCACGAGCGCCACGACGGGATTTCAGGATATCGGCCACGCGAAGGCGGCCGGCGCGCAGACCGTCAGCGTTGCGAACGCGAAAGCGCGCTGGGTGCGCGTCACCATGTCGGCCGTGGACGGCAAACTGCCGATCAAGAGGATCGGTGCGACCGGCACGATCGCCGCAAGACCTGCGACGGCGCCGGCGCCCTCCGGCGATTTCTGGGAGCTCGACGACGCGATCAACGACGCCGGCGGCGTGCGCGCCAAGCCCGCCGACGCCAACGCGTACCATCTGGAGGTCACGCAGATGGGCGACGGCATGAACGGCGTCGCATGCAACAACGGCGACTACGACGCCACGTTCCCAGGGACACTCCAGGGCCGCACGTGGTCCTTTCTGTCCGCGACCTGCGCGGGCGGCTGCGCCGAGATCGAAAAGAAGGACGCGGCGGGACACTTTGTGGTGAATGACGAAGGCACGCTCATCGTGGGCATCTCAAATAACGCCAACGACCAGCCCGCGATGCGCGCGTTCCTGCGCGCGCCCGGACGGCCGTTGCCAACCTCCTGCACGCCACAGCAGACGGGCAAGGGTCCGACGAAGGTGCTCGTGCTCCTGGCCCTGCCTGGGGACATGAACTATCCGTTTCCCGACGAATCGGCAATCGCGTCGTCGTTCAAAGACTTCTCGTTCCAGGCGACCAGCGCCGCCGCGGTGACCCCGGCGTTGCTCAAGGGCGCCGACATCGTGCTCTTCCTCGGACTCTGCCGTCCGGAATTCGTGTTCAACACGCAGCAGGTCGCCGCGGTCATGGATTGGGTGCGGGCCGGACACAAACTGCTCATCCAGGACTCGGACATGTGCGGATCAGGCACGAACCACAGTTTTTCCCCATATCCATTTGAAACCAACAACCCCGGCGCACAGGGGAAATCGAGCCACACCCTGCTGATCGTGGAGAACGATTCGCTTGGAAGCGCCGACAGAAACGACACGGATCATTTCGTCGACGTCGCGGCGTACGCCAACGCGCCCACCAACGATCTCGGCGACGCAGGAACGGTCGTCACGCAGGACTCGCACTGGTGCGGTCATCTGTTC
>JBOGIZ010000109.1:0-1829 GCA_050747805.1 Vicinamibacterales bacterium
AGAGTCCGGCCGGCGCGCACCAGTGGAAGCCGAAAGGCGGAGCGGGCGAGGGCACGGTTCCCGACGCGCATGACCGGTCGAAGAAGATCGCGCCCTCCATGCTGACGACGGATCTCGCGCTGCGCGTTGATCCCATCTATGGACCCATCTCGCGCCGCTTCTACGAGCACCCTGATGAGTTCGCGGCGGCGTTCGCGAAGGCCTGGTTCAAGTTGACGCACCGCGACATGGGGCCGATCTCGAGGTACTTGGGCCCGCTCGTGCCGCGGGAGCCGCAGTTGTGGCAGGATCCCGTGCCGCCTTCAACGCACGAACCGATCGACGCAAACGATATCGCCGGCCTCAAGCGCACGATTCTCGCGTCGGGATTATCCGTGGGGCAGCTGGTGTCGACCGCGTGGGCGTCGGCCGCGACGTTCCGCGGCACCGACAAACGCGGCGGCGCCAACGGCGCCCGCCTTCGTCTCGCGCCGCAGAAGGATTGGGAGATCAACAATCCACCCGAGCTGACGAGCGTGCTGCGCAAGCTCGAACGGATTCAGCAGGCCTTCAATAGGTCGCAGGCGCCCGCGACGAAGGCGGTGTCGCTGGCCGACGTGATCGTGCTGGGCGGATGCGCGGCGGTGGAGCAGGCCGCGAAGAACGCCGGATACGCCGGATACGACGTGTCAGTGCCTTTCGCGCCTGGACGCACCGACGCATCGCAGGATCAAACCGACGTCGAGGCCTTCGCGGTGCTCGAGCCGACAGCGGACGGATTCCGCAACTATCCCGCCTTGCAGAATCACGTGCCGGCGGAGTATCTCCTCGTCGAGCGGGCCCGGATGCTGACGCTGACCGCGCCCGAGATGACTGTACTCGTGGGCGGCCTGCGGGTGCTCGGCGCGAACGCCGGCCACTCCGACCGCGGTGTGTTCACGAAGCGCACGGAGGCGCTGACCAACGACTTCTTCGTGAATCTCCTCGACATGGACACCGAGTGGAAGCCGACATCGGCCACGGCGGACGTCTTCGAGGGCCGCAGCCGCGCCACGGGCGAGCGCACGTGGACCGCCAGCCGCGTCGACCTCGTGTTCGGCTCGAACTCGGAGCTCCGCGCCCTCGCGGAGGCGTATGCCTGCGACGATGCGAAGGAACAGTTCGTGCGCGACTTCGCGGCCGCGTGGAACAAGGTGATGAACCTCGATCGATTCGATCTGATGAATCCTCGAGCACAGGTGGAACGCCGGGCGCTCGCGGTCTGACGGGCGGAATTGTTAACTTTCTAGCCCCGGCTGCGTATTTACCGGCATGCTGCGCGACCTCCGTCTCGCCATTCGTCTCCTCCTCAAGGAGCGATGGTATTCGGCGGCGGCGATCACGGCGCTGTCGCTTGGCATCGGCGTCAACGCGACAGTGTTCACGCTGGTCAACGCGGTCTTGATTCGCGGCCTGCCGTTCAAGAATTCTGGACAGCTCTACATGCTGGTCCCGCAGAAGCAGGCGGGACTCAACGAAGGCTTCGGCGCGTCCTATCCGGATCTGCTGGACTGGCGCGCGCAGTCGCGCAGCTTCGCGGGCCTCGCGGCGTTCTCTCAGACCAGTTACAACGTCAGCGACGATCGCGGCGCGCCGCAGCAGGCGCGCGGCGTCAACGTCACGGCGAACACCTTTTCGCTGCTCGGCCAGCCGATGTTTGCTGGACGCGATTTCAGGCCAGACGACGAACGTTCCGGCGCGCAACCCGTCGTCATCCTCGGCTACGCGTTGTGGAAGGCGCGGTACGCCGAAGATCGCGGCATCATCGGCCACACGATCCGCCTCAACGGCGAGCCGGCGACAATCGTCGG
>JBOGIZ010000110.1:0-1651 GCA_050747805.1 Vicinamibacterales bacterium
GATGAAGACGATCCCAGTGACCCGGGCAAGCCGGCCTTTCGTCTTGGCTACGTTCAGCTGAATGTTGACGATGGAAGCAAGAAGCTGTCGGTGGCGGTAGCGGCGAACAAGCAGGAGTACCGGCCGGCGAACAGCGCGACCGTGACCGTCGATGTGACCGATCCGCAGCGACGCGGAACCCCCAGCGAAGTCACGCTCTGGGCCGTCGATTACGGCGTGCTCTCGCTCACGAACTATCACACGCCGGACGTACGGGAATCGGTCTACACGAAGAAGGCCCTGCAGGTGCTCACGGAAGATGCGCGCCAGAAGATCGTGTCGCGCCGCGTGCTCACGCCGAAGGGAGATACCGACGGCGGGGGGGGCGGTGCGGACGCAGGCCCTGGCACCGTGCGCCGCGACTTCCGCGTGCTCGCGTTCTGGGTCGGATCGGTGACGACCGACCGACCCGGGCATGCATCCACAACGGTCACACTGCCGGAGTCGCTGACGACCTACCGGATCATGGCGGTCGCCGGCGACCGCGCGTCGCGCTTCGGCTCGGGCGACAGCGACATTCGGATCAACAAGCCCGTCACGCTGAACGCCGCGTTTCCGCGGTTTCTCGCCGTCGGCGACAAGGCGAACTTCGGCGCGGTCGTCACGAGCCAGCTCAAGACCGCCGGCACGGCGACGGTCACGATCGAGAGCCTTGATCCCGGCGTCATGCAGTTTGCGACCACCGGCCCGCAGACTGTGAACGTTCCGGCGGGCGGCTCGGCGGAGGTTCGCTTCGACGCCGCGGGGCGCGCGATCGGCCGCGCGCGCGTCCGCGTGACGGTGAAGCTCGGTGGCGAGTCGGACGCGTTCGAAGACGCCATTCCCGTGGAGGTGCTGGCGTCGCCGGAAACGGTGTCCGCGATCGGCGAAGCGACTGAGGCGAACCCGACCGCGGTCGAAAAACTGACGCTGCCGGCGGACGTCGTGCCCGGGTTTGGCGGTCTGCACGTCGATCTGGCATCGACGGCGCTCGTCGGCCTCAGCGACGGGGCGCAGTATCTCATCGATTATCCGTACGGCTGCGCCGAGCAGCGCGGATCCCGGGCCCTGGCGCTGCTCCTCTCGGCCGATCTGGGCAGCGCGTTCACGCTGCCGGGGATCGATCCCGCACAGCTGCGGCCGACGGTGCAGTCATCGCTGAAGGAGCTGGAGCGGTTCCAGTGCGAGAGCGGCGGATTCGCCTATTGGCCGGGTGAATGCTGGAGCACGTCGCCGTACCTCACCGCGTATCTGCTGCACGTTTTCAAGGTTGCGTCGGATCTGAAGTATGACGTGAGCGCGTCGATGCGCGACCGCGCCTACGCCTATCTGCAGCAGAAGCTGGGCGAGAAGCCGCCGACCAACGAAAGCTGGTGGCCAGCCTACACCGCCTGGCAGGCGTTTGCCGTGAAGGTGCTCGCCGAAGGCGGACGAAACCAGGATTCGAATATCACGCGGCTGTTCGGCTATCGCGATCGCATGCCGATCTTCGCGCTGGCGTATCTCAACGACGCCCTCGTGGCGAAGGGCGAAGGCAGCGGACCGCGCTCCGCCGAGCTGCGCCGGCGCATCTCGGACGCGATTGTGCCGGAAGCCGCGACGGCGCACGTCGAGGAGGTGAGCGATCCGTATC
>JBOGIZ010000111.1:0-4333 GCA_050747805.1 Vicinamibacterales bacterium
GCGTTCTCCCCGGTCCCGCAGCCCGCATCGAGCACCGCGCCGGCGAATCCGCCTTCGGATGCCACGCGCATGATTGCCGGTTGCGGCTGACCGATATCCCACGGCGGAGGGCCGTGGTGGTACGACGCATCCCACGGAAGTCCCGTCATCCTTTCGTGGCTGGTCGGCGATCGATCATCGAACGGATCGTCAGCCACAGGTTCCGGCGGCACTGTTATCCTCGTGCCGGCCGAAAGCTGCTCGAACGCGTCCTGCGGCAGGTCGGCCAGCGACCGCACGAACACATCCGCGCTCAGCGGGCCGCTGCGGCTGACGCCGACGCTGCGCATGCCCGCGCGGCGCGCGGCTTCGATGCCGGCCGCGGCGTCCTCCACGACAATGCACCTGGTCGTCGGCACGCCGAGTTTCGCCGCGGCGACGAGGAATACGTGGGGATCCGGCTTCCCTGCCGTCACATCTTCCGAAGACACGATCGCGTCGAAGAACTGATCGAGATCGAGCGCGCGCAGCATCGCGTCGACGTTCAGGCGCGGCGCGGACGAGGCGATCGCCTGCTTCCATCCGTCCGCTCGCAGCCGCAGCAGCCATTCAGCGGCGCCGGCGAGCGGCCTCAGCCCGTGCTCGGCGGCGAGCCGCCGGTACTCGATCTCCTTCGCGTCGGCCACACGTTCGATCTCCGCGTCAGTCGCGCGGGGTCCCAACCAGGTGCGCAAGATCGTCTGGTTCCGCTGGCCGAAGCTGGCCTTGAACTGTTCGAACGCGACCGGCAGCCCTTCGGCGTTCATGGCGTGCTGCCACGATCGCCAATGCAATTCCTCTGAATCGACGAGCGTGCCGTCGAGATCCCACAGGATGGCTTTAGCTTTGACTGCCAACGGACGCGGGATCGCGTTCAACGCTTGTTGACCCCGCTCCCCTTCTGTCCGTAGTACGCGTCGGGGCCGTGCTTTCTGGAGTGATGCTTGTGGACGAGGAAGTCGTCGGGACGCGCGGCGTCTGGCGCGAGCGTGCGCACGCGCCACTCGACGCGCGCGAGATATTCGAGTACCTCGGCGCGCTCGATGGCGTCGAAGGGATCGCCGCCCCAGACAAACGGTCCATGGTTCGCGACGAGGACGGCGGAGACATCGGCTGGCGACAGCCGCGCGTCGCGAAACGTCTCGACGATCACGAGCCCCGTTTCGCGCTCGTAGTTGGACGTCACCTCGTTCTCGGTCATCGGGCGCGTCACCGGCACGTCATGCCGGAAATAATCGGCGTGGGTCGTGCCCATGCAGCGGATCGGCAGGCGCGCTTGCGCGAAGGCGGTCGCGTACTCGGAATGCGTGTGGACAACTCCGCCTGCCGACGGGAACGCGCGATACAGCTCGAGGTGCGTCGGTGTATCGGAGGATGGGCGCAGCCGGCCGTCCGCGATCCGGCCGCTCGCGAGCGATACGAGCACCATGTCGGACGGGCGCAGCCGCGCGTACGGAACGCCGCTTGGCTTGATCGCCATCGTGCCGGCCTTGCGGTCGACCGCCGACACGTTGCCGAACGTGCCGTGCACGAGACCCGTGTCCGCCAGCCGCCGGTTCGCGCGGCATGCGAGATCGCGGAGCGCCGCCTTCGTCATACCGCGTGCTCCTTCGCCGCCAGCAGGCGCTTCATGATCGATCCCATCACGTCGGACGACCGCGTGCCGACTCCGCCGAACGCGTCATGCAGCTCGCGATACAACGCGTAGAGTTCGTCGTACATTGTTCGCGCCGACGGATCCGGCTCGAAACGTTTCGCCTTGACGCGCGTCATTCGCTGCTGCGCCTCGTCCCAGCGGTCGTAGCCGCCAGCCGCGGCGCCGGCCGTCACAGCCGCGGAGACCGCCGCCCCGAGCGCCGGCGTTTGCGGCGACCCGGCGATGAGCATCGGCTGGCCGATGACGTCCGCGTAGATCTGCATGAAAAGATCGTTCTTCTCGGCAATCCCGCCGCAGCACACGACGCGATCGACCGGCACGCGGTACTCGCGGAGACGCTCGATGATCGCACGCGCACCGTACGCGGTCGACTCGATCAGCGCGCGATAAATCTCGGCGCGCGTGGTGTGCAGCGTCTGGCCGACGATCAGGCCCGTCAACCGCGTATCGACGAGAATCGTGCGGTTGCCGTTGTTCCAATCGAGCGCGAGCAGCCCCGATTCCCCCGGCGCCAGGGCCGCCGCGGCGGCGGACAGTTCGGCGTGCATGGCGTCGCTGCCGCCCAGCACGCCTTCGACCCACCACTTCAGAATGTCGCCGACCGCCGACTGGCCCGCTTCGATCCCGATATAGCCGGGCAGAATGGAGCCGTTCACGCTTCCGCAGATCCCGGGAATGTCCGTCATCCCGCCGTCGGCCGGCGCGATCGCGCAGTCGCACGTGGAGGTCCCGATGATCTTGACGAGCGTTCCCGTCGTAATCCCAGATCCCACCGCGCCGTAATGCGCGTCGAAGCCGCCCATCGCGATCGCGATGCCTGCTCTGAGCCCGAACGTCCTCGCCCAGGCGGGCGACAACGCGCCCGCCGGATGTCCCGGTGGATACGCGCGGTCGTACAGCCGCTCGCGCAGATCGGCGAGCTTCGGATCGAGCCGCGCCAGAAACGCCTTCGACGGCAGTCCGCCCCACGTGTCCGAGAACATGGCCTTGTGGCCCGCCGCGCAGATACATCGAACGACGTCGCTCGGTCGTCCAGCGCCGGCGAGCACGGCGGGAACCAAGTCGGCCAGTTCGATCCAGCTGGCGGCGGCGGCGAACACGTCCGGCGCCACATTCAGGCAGCGCCAGATCTTCGACCACCACCACTCGGACGAATAGGTTCCGCCGATCGGCGCCAGATACTCCGGCGCGTGCGCCCGCGCCGCGTCGGTGATCGCCGCCGCTTCGGCGGTGCTCGTGTGGTCCTTCCAGAGCCACGCCTGGGCAGCCAGGTTGTTCTTCCATCTGGGATCGAGCGCAAGCGGACGCGCCGTGGCATCGATCGGCAGCGGCGTCGATCCGGTCGTGTCGACGCCAATCCCGATCACGCGGTCGCGCGCGAACTCTGGGTTGGCGTCAGCCGCCGCCAGCGCGCCATTGACCGATGCGCGCAACCCGTCCAGGTAGTCCGCGGGATTCTGGCGCGCGAGGTGCGGCTGCTTCGCATCGAGCAGCACACCCTGCTCGCCGCTCGGATATTCGAAGACGTACGAGCCAATCGTCCGGCCGTCCGCGCAATCCACGACCACCGCACGCACGGAGTTCGTGCCGTAGTCGATGCCGATGGTGTACGAGCTCATAGACTCAAACGGCCACGCTGATCACGACGTACGTACGCAGAGAGCGCCGAGAGCGCAGAGCTACTTGTTTTTGAACAGACGTTCGCTGCGTTCTGTGCGCGCTCTGCATACGTACGTCGTGACAGATGATCTATACGTCCGTACGCAGAGGACGCCGAGAGCGCAGAGCTACTTGATTTTGAACAGACGTTCGCTGCGGTCTGTGCGTGCTCTGCGTACGGACGTCGTGACAGATGATCACGATATGCGTACCCAGCGGGCACCGACAGCGCTGCGCTATTGTTTGTGAACAAACGTTCTCTGCGCGCTTTGCGTGCGTTCGTCCGCGACGCGCTGATCACGACGGACGTACGCAGAGGGCGCCGAGAGCGCAGAGCTATTGTTTTTGGAAAGACGTCCTCGGCGCGCTTTGCGCGCTCTGCGTACGTACGTCGTGACAGGCGGACCGGCTCAGGCCACAGGCCGTGAACAGCGGCAGCCAACGTCTTTGCTGGAAAGGAAGCGCTCTGCGTCCTCGGCGCTCTCTGCGCCCGTACGTCGTGTGACACGCGAGTACTATCCAACGAGGACCGGCGACACGACGTCGAGCACGTCAGGACCCGTCCCGGCGGCGCGCGCTTTGTCGAGCGCGGGCTGCTTCGAGACGATGCGGACGGCCTTGAGGCAGAGATTGGCGAAGTTGATCAGACTCCGCTCGATCGCGCGCGTCGGATCCTCGCGGTAGGTGAACTGATCCTGGCTGTACCAGCCCTGGTAGCCGCGCACGAACGTCGTGTAGAGGTACTCGACCGACTCGGGGATCGACACCGTGCCGAACATCAGGTCCTGATCGTTTCGTCCCTGACGGGCGTCGTTGACGTCGAACTTGTGCACGGGCACGCCCGCGAAGTCCGCCAGGTCGCACGCCGTCGACGCCGTCGTCCCTTCCATCTTCTGGTGGCCGTAGTCAATCGTCAGACCGCAGTTATTGCCGCCGCACGCCTCGTTGACTTTCTGCGCGACGATGATCGCGGACGCCGCGGTCGGAACGATCATGTAC
>JBOGIZ010000112.1:0-3567 GCA_050747805.1 Vicinamibacterales bacterium
GCGCCGCGAGGCGCACGAGCGGTGCCGGCGGTTCGATTCCGTACCACGCTGGTATCCGCCGACCGCCGCGCTCGCGCACGTGGAAGGACGTGCGGCGGACCTCGCCCAGCCGCGGCCCGAATACGGGCACGCGACGAACGCCTTCTGTGTCATTGGCCGGCGGTCGCGCACGCGCGGACTGTTTCTGGACCGTCGCGCGTTCCTGGTCTCGTACGATCCCGGGGGCGACGACGACGGCGCCGTTCTGGCGCGGATCGTCGCGGCGGTCGTGCCGGTCGTTGCGGGCATCAATCTCGAGTACTACTTCAGCTACGTCGACCCCACCGGATACGGCTGCGGCACGAAGCTGCCGCACAACGTCACCGCCTTGCTCGGCGTCATGGACGGCGCGCAAAGCGATCTGCGTACCGGTCTGCCGTGGCAGATGGTCGAGATCCACGAACCCGTGCGGCTCGCGCTGGTGATCGAGGCGCCGCGGGATCGCGTCCTGCGCGCGCTCGATCGCCACCCGCCAATCGCGCGGCTCGTCCACGGGCGCTGGATGTGGCTGGCCTGCCTGGACCCGGATTCCGGCCGCCTGTGGGAATTCGGCGGACAGGAATTCGTCGCGCGGACGCCTGAGCATCCGCTGCCGGTGATTCCGGGCGGATCGTTCGCCTGGTACCAGGGCAAACGCGGCTTCGTGCCGCCGGCAGCGATCCTGTCCACCAGGGCTGCGCCGGTCGACAGGACCGCGTGACGTCGAACGCGCTCCTCGCCCCGATTGTGCTCGCCGGCGTCGCGTCGCCCGCGCTGCTGTTCGTGGCGCTCGGTAGTGCGTCGGTGCTCAATCGGCCGGTGCCCGAACGATGGACAGGACGTCTGACGGCGGCGTCAATGTCGTTCGCGCTGGCCGCGCTCGCCACGGCGCTCGTGCTGTACGGACTCGGCGCAACTGGCACACGCCTGCTTTCGTACGGCGCGTGGTCGGGTTCACGCGACCGCGGCGTCGCTATCGAGTTCCTCGTCGATCGATTCTCACTGGTGTTTGCGGTACTGTCGACCGCCATCGCCGGCGTGGTCTCCTCCTTTTCGAACCGGTATCTGCACCGCGAGGCAGGCTACAACCGGTACTTCGTACTGCTGGCGATGTTCGTGACGGGCATGCTGCTCGTGGCGCTCGCCGGCAACGTGGAGGTGCTGTTTGTCGGATGGGAATTCGTCGGCCTGAGCTCGGCCCTCCTCGTCGCGTTCTTTCACGATCGCCCATCGCCGGCCGCCAACGCGCTGCGTGTGTTCTCCGTCTATCGCGTGAGCGACGCCGCGATGCTCGCTGCCGCGGTCCTTCTGCGGCATGCCGCTGGCGGCGACAGTTTGTCGCTGCTCTTTGGCGCGGCTCGGTCCCACGCCGTCGGGCTCACCGGCACGACCGCGTCGATCATTGCCGTCCTGCTCGTCATCGCGGTGGCCGGCAAGAGCGCCCTGCTGCCGTTCTCGGGCTGGCTGCCGCGCGCGATGGAGGGGCCGACGCCGTCGAGCGCGGTCTATTACGGATCGCTGTCCATCCACGCGGGCTGCTTTCTGTTGCTCCGATCGGGCCCGCTGCTCGAACAAGCGCCCCTGGCGCGTGTCCTCGCCGGAGTGCTTGGCGGCGCAACCGCCCTCTTCGCCGGCGCCACGACCCGCGTGCAGAGTGATGTGAAATCGTCGCTGGCATACGCGTCCCTGACGCAGGTCGGCCTGATCGTGGTCGAGATCTCGCTCGGATGGTACACGCTCGCCTTCGTTCACATGTCGGGACACGCCTGCTTCCGGCTGCTCCAGTTCCTCAGCGCGCCAAATGTGCTCCACGACTTGCACGGGATCGAGAACGCGAGGGGCAATCGGCCCGATCGGACGTCCGGTTCAGGGCCGTCACTCGCGCCGGATCGCGTGCGTCGGATTCTGTTTCTCGTCGCCCTCGAACGCGGATTTCTGGATACGCTGCTCGATCGGTTCGTGACAGGTCCCTTCATCAGGACGGCCCGCCAACTCACGCGGGTCGATCAATGGCTCTGCGCGGTCGCCGGCGCGCCGGCAGCCGGTGCGGTCGAAGATGCCGGAGTCTTGGATGAGTAGCGCATGCGCGGCTGTGGGCCTCGTCGCCACGCTCCCACTCCTCGTGATCGGGGCGTCGCTTACGCACATGGATGTGGAGCGGCTTCGTCGCCTGTCGGTCGCGGCCGCGATCTCGACGATCGCGGCGTCCCTCAGGTTCGGCGCGTCCGCACAGCTGCGCGTCGCGCTGCTGCCTCACGGCCGTCTCCGGGTCGACATGCTTTCGTCCGCCCTCCTGCCGTTCGCGGCTGCCCTGTGGCTGCTGACGGTCGCGGTGACGCCGCGCGCGTCGCTCGATCGCGCTGGACTGCGGCGTACGGCGCTCGCGACGCTCGTGACGCTTGCCTCGTTCTTGACGGAAGACGCGATCGCGCTCGTGCTGCTGTCGGCCGCGTCTATCTCGATTCTGCTCCGCGCGCTCGATGATCCTGCGTACCGGCACCGGCGGCGGGCCGCCGCGGCGTACCTCGGCTTCTCCGTCGCGCTATTTGCGATTGGGGCGGCGATTCTCGCGTGGCCGGCGGCGCACGGAACAAAGGCCGAAGCCGCCGGCCTCTGGCTGATCGCGATCGCCGCCCTCGTGCGAAAGGGCATCGTTCCGTTTCACGCCTGGGTGCCCGACGTGTTCGACCGAGGCCGTCTCGGACCGGCGATTCTCTTCTCGGCGCCGCAGGTCGGCGCGTACATCACGATCGTGCTGATCGTGCCCCGCGCGTCTCCACAGATGCTGCGCACCATCGCACTGCTCGCGCTCGCGACGGCGGTGTACGGCGCCGCGCTCGCGATCGTCCAGACCAGCGCCAGACGCGCCTGCGGGTATCTGTTCATGAGTCAGTAGGCACTCGTCATGGCGGGCCTCGATTGCACGAGTGCGGACGCGCTCACCGGCGCTCTCATCGTATGGCTCTCTGCCGGGCTCGCGTTTGCGGGACTCGCGCGATCGGTGCTCGTCCTCGAGGCGCGGCGCGGACGGCTGGACCTCCGAACCTATCACGGCGGGTACGATCGCATGCCGGTACTGGCCATCAGCTTCCTGACGATGGGCCTTGCGTGCACAGGATTTCCTGGAACGCTCGGCTTTATCGGTCAGGATCTCCTGGTGAACGGCGCGATCGGCGCGTTCCCGATCATGGGATTCGCCGTTGTCGCCGCCTCGGCGCTCACCGGTCTGGCAGTCCTGCGCATGTATTTGTCGCTGTTCTGCGGACGTCCGGAGGTGCGGACACATTCGGGCCTGCACCTCGGGTTGACGCGCCGGGAAGCGTGGACGTTCACCGGTCTGGTCATCGTGCTCATCGTGCTCGGCGTTGCGCCGAGGCTGCTGGTCGCGTCGCGGGCGGCGGCGAGTGGCGACATCCTGCGGCAGCGTCAGGCATATGTCTCTCGGCCTCGTCCGTAGGATCGTGCGAGCGAGCGCCACGAACGAGCCACGCCATCGGAGCGAGCCGCGCGCAGCCGGCGAGCGAGAGCGCGTCTAGGGGAGTCCGAGGG
>JBOGIZ010000113.1:0-17333 GCA_050747805.1 Vicinamibacterales bacterium
ATCCTGGGCATTGCCAGGCGCGTGGTCGAAGGCGACCGCTTGCTGCGGAGCGGAGGATGGGGCGGCTGGGCGCTCGACTTCCTGCTCGGCGCCGAACTTCGCGGCAAACAGCTCGGCATCATCGGCGCCGGACGGATCGGACGAGCGGTTGCGGCTCGCGCACCCGCATTCGGCATGCGCGCCGTCTTCGCGAAGCACGACATGCCGCTCGATCAGTTGCTCGTGACGTCGGATGTCGTGTCGCTTCACGCGCGCGCGACGCCGGAAATGCGCCACCTGATGAACCGCAAGACGCTCGCCCGCATGAAGCGGTCCGCCTTTCTGGTCAACACCTCGCGCGGCTCGCTCGTGGACGAAGCGGCGCTGGCGTGGGCGCTCGGCGAGCGGCTGATCGCGGGCGCGGCGCTCGACGTATACGAAGACGAACCGCGCGTCAGCGCCGCCCTTCTCGCGCGCGACGATGTCATTCTGGCGCCGCACATCGGCAGCGCGACACGCGAAACGAGGACCGCGATGGCCGAGCTCGCCGTGACGAACGTCCTGCGCGTGCTCGCCGGCGACCATCCGTTAACCCCCGTTTCTTGATTTTCGGCATTCGGCATTCAGCATTGACATGAACTCCCCCCCAGCCCCCGTGGCGGCCGTCATGCGCCGGCTGGCAAAGGCGATCGACGGTCTCGAGGAGCCGGCCGTCGAGAAGATCGCCAAGGATCGGCAGGAGGATCCGTTTCAGGTGCTCATCGCGACGCTGCTCTCAGCGCAGACGCGCGATAAGGTCACGCACGAAGCCGCGACGCGCCTGTTCCGCGTCGCGCGGACGCCGCGCACCATGGCGAAGCTGCCCGTCGCGCGGATTCAGGAGCTGATTTATCCGGTCAGTTTCTATCGCCACAAGGCCGTCCACGTGCGGCGGGCGTGCGAGCAGATCGTCGAGCGGTTCGGCGGCCGTGTCCCTTCCACAATGGAAGAGCTGCTGACGCTCCCAGGCGTCGGCCGCAAGACGGCCAACCTTGTGCTGATCCTGGCGCACAGCAGCTAGGAGAACATTTGCGTGGACACGCACGTGCACCGGATCGCCAACCGCATGGGCTGGGTGCGCACGAAGACGCCGGAGCAGACCGAGCGGGCGCTCTACCGGGTGGCGCGCCGCAAATGGTGGCCCCTCATCAATCTGTATCTCGTCACCTGGGGGCAGAACGTGTGCCGGCCGGTGTATCCTCTGTGTCCGCAATGCGTGCTCGCCGACATCTGTCCGAAGGTGGGTGTCACCACAACGGGAAAGCCGAGGAAGCAGACTTCATGAAACACGCAGCCATCATTGCCTTTGCCGCCTTGGTCGTCGGGTTGACGACCGGCGCCGCGGCTCAGCAGAAATCGCCGGGCGCGGGTCCTGTCATCGTGCTCGAAACGGTGAAGGGGACAATCGAATTCGAGACCTACCCGGACGAGGCGCCGAAGACCGTCGCGCGGATCGTCGAGCTCGTCAAGAAGGGCTTCTACAATGGACAGCGCTTTCACCGCGCTGACGATCTCGCGATCCAAATCGGGGATCCGACGACCCGCGACATGACGAAGATGGACGAGTGGGGACGGCAGGGCAGCGGACAGCCGATCGGCATCGCCGAGATCACAAAGAAGCGCCGCAACCTGGCGGGTGCCGTCGGCATGGGGCACGCGGGAGATCCCGCGCAAGCCGACAGTCAGTTCTACATGCTGAAGCGCGCCGCCCCGAGCCTTGACGGCAAGTACACCGTCTTCGGGCACGTGCTGCACGGAATGGACGTCATTTCGAAAATCCGCGTCGGCGACGTGCTCAAGCGCGCGTACGTGAAGCCGTAGGCAGGATCCTGACCAGTCCTTTCAGGTCCGGATACCGGATGACGAACGCCTCCGGGTATTCGCCAGGGAGCGGCTGCCCGAGCTGATGCTTCAGCGTCGCCGCCGTCGCTACGGATTTTGCCGAGAAGTGATTGTTGGCATAGACGTACGCCTTGTTCACCTCGCGCGAGGCCTCCGCCGCGGCGTCCGCGAAGGGCGCGAGTTCGCCGGCTGAATATTCGTAGTTGTAGCGGTCCTCTGACTGTTCGTGCGTCCACCATTGCTGCGCGTTTCGGCCGTGCAGCCGCATGTAATAGAACGTGCGGACGTTCGGCAGCAGATCCTGGCGTATCGACAGGCGGAATTTCGGCTCGTCGATCTGGACGAGCGCGGCGCCGTATTGCCCCAGCAGCGCGAGCGTCGGCTTCGGATCGTCGCTGAAGCTGCGATGCCGCAGTTCAACCGCCATCGCGTAGTCCTTGAAGGCGGCAAGCAGCCATTCGAGATATCCGCGCGAGTTGGGCTCGTTCTTGAAGCTTGGCGGGAACTGCGCGAGAAGCGCGCCCAGCTTGCCGCTCGACGCGAGGGGATCGATTGCCCGCCGGAATTCATCGACGTCGCTGCCGGCAAGCTCGGCCGGATCCTGTCCGGTGGCCTTGTGAAACATCTCAGGATGCGTGAACTTCTGATAGAGCTTGACGGAGAACTCGAAGCCCGCCGGCGTCCGATCGGCCCAGCGCCGGACGGTCTCCACCGAAGGGACACGGTAGAAGGTGGAGTTCACTTCGACCGTGTTGAAGTGATCGGAATAGAAGCGCAGCTCGTCGAAGCCGGTCCGCTTGGCCGGATAGAAGATGCCGTTCCATGTCCCTCGGCCGGTCGGATAGCTCCATCCGGAGGTTCCGATGCGGATCTGTCCGGCCGACAGGTCACCCGTCATTGATAGGCCTTCTTGTCGAATCCGAACGTCACCTTCGACCCGCGAATGAGAATCGGCCGCTTGATCAGATTCGGATTCTCCATCATCACGTCGATGGCTTCCTGCTTGGACTTCGGAAGCGGACGCTCTTTGAATACGGGACTGCGCGTACTCACGAAATCGAGAAAGCGCGCGGCGTCGATGTGCTGCTCCAGGAACGCGCGCGACGGCGGCGTCCTGTTGATGTCGAGCTGCTCGACCTCGATCTTCTGCTCATCCAGGAAACTCCTGGCGTTCTTGCACGTGGTTCAGGTCGGCTTCGTGTAGAAGACAGGCTTGGGCATCAGGAGATTGTAAAATAGATGGTTCCGCGGCACATGCTGACCGTCAACGAGATCTTTCATTCGATCCAGGGAGAGTCGACGCACGCCGGCCGCCCGTGCGTCTTCGTTCGTCTTACGGCCTGCGACCTCCGCTGCGCGTGGTGCGATACGCCGTATGCCTTCCACGAGGGGACGAAGATGAGCGTGGATGAGGTCGTCGACCGCGTCCGTGCCTACGCCTGCGACGTCGTGGAGGTGACCGGCGGCGAGCCGCTGCTGCAGCAGGACGTGTATCCGCTGATGGAACGGCTGATCGGCGACGGCCGGACGGTGCTGCTCGAAACCGGCGGCCACCGCGACGCGAGCGGCGTCCCTGCCGGCGTGCACCGGATCATCGACGTCAAGTGCCCGGCAAGCGGAGAATCGGCGCGGATGCACTGGCCTACGCTGGAGCGCCTCCGCGCGTCCGACGAAGTGAAGTTCGTCATCCAGGATCGTGCCGATTATGACTATGCGCGCGGCGTCGTCGGGCGCTATGGACTCGCCGAGCGCTGCGCGGCGGTACTGTTTTCGCCCGTGCACGCCGTGCTCGACCCGAAGACGCTCGCGGCGTGGATGCTCGCCGACGGCGTCACCGCCCGCCTCCAGCTCCAGGCGCACAAATACATCTGGGACGCGCGGACGCGCGGCGTCTAGGACGAGGCGCGGAGTGCGGACACATGTCTGAGGCGGTCCTGCTGCTGAGCGGAGGCCTCGATTCGTATACGGCCGGCGCCATCGCGCGGTCCGAAGGCTACGAGTTGTCCGCCCTGACGATTCGCTACGGCCAGGTGCACGTTCGCGAAGTCGACGCGGCGCGCAAGGTGGCCCGCGCACTCGGCGCCGCACGCCACCTGGAGCTCGACGTGCCGCTCGGGAAGATTGGCGGCTCGGCGCTCGTAGGCGCCGGCGAGATTCCCAAGGGACGGTCGATCGATGTCTCCGATATTCCGGCCACCTACGTGCCGGCTCGCAACACCATCTTCCTGTCGCTCGCGATGGCGTGGGCCGAAGTGCTCGGCGCCCACGCGATCGTGATCGGCGTCAACGCGCTCGACTACTCGGGCTATCCCGACTGCCGTCCGGAGTATCTCGAGGCGTTCGAGGGCCTCGCCGCGCTGGCGACGCGCGCCGGCGTCGAAGGCCGCGCCTTGCGGATACTCGCGCCGCTGCTGCACCTCTCGAAAGGTCAGATTGTCGCGCGGGGCCTCGCGCTCGGGCTCGACTATGGTCTGACGCACAGCTGCTACGATCCGGCGGCCGACGGCCGCCCGTGCGGGCTCTGCGACAGCTGTGTGCTGCGCGCGCGCGGCTTCGCCGAGGCCGGCGCCGTCGATCCGCTGATTTCGCCGGCCAGATCCTGACGGTCGTACGGATAATCCATCATGCCCACCGAACGCCTGTATTACTCCGATCCCTATCTGCGCGAGTTCGACGCCACGCTCGTCGATACCGTCTCGCATGGCGGACGAACCGCGCTCGTCCTCGATCGCACGGCGTTCTACCCGACGTCGGGCGGGCAGCCGAACGACGAGGGAGCGTTCGCGGACGTTCGCGTGCTCGACGTCGTGGACGCCGAAGACGGCCGGATTCTTCACATCGTCGATCGCGCCCCGTCCTCCACTGCGCTGCACGGACGCGTCGACTGGACTCGGCGGTTCGATCACATGCAGCAGCACACGGGTCAGCACGTGCTGTCGGCGGCGTTCGACCGTCTGATCGGCGTACGCACCGAGAGCTTTCATCTCGGCGTCGAGGTGTCGACGATCGATCTGGGGCGCGAAGTCTCCGCCGCCGAAATCGCCCGCGTCGAGGACGAGGCGAACCGCATCGTGTGGGAAAACCGGCCGGTGACGATCAGATTCGCGCAAGCCGGCGACGCGGCCGCGCTGCCGCTCCGGAAGGAGTCGAAGCGCGAGGGTGTCCTGCGGCTGATCGACGTCCAGGATTTCGATTTGTCGGCATGCGGCGGCACGCACGTCGCCCAGACCGGCGCGATCGGACTCATCGCGGTGTCCGCGGTCGAGCGTGTGCGCGGCGGTTCTCGCGTGACGTTTCTTTGCGGTGCCCGCGCGCTTTCGGGATTCCGCCGTCTGCGCGACGCAATCGCGGGAAGCGTCCGCGCGCTTTCAGTGCTGCCCGACGCGTTGCCCTCGGCGATCGAGCGGCTGCAGGCGGAATCGAAGGACCTGCGCAAGCAGGTGAAGGATCTGCAGTTGAGTGCCGCCGTGCACGAGGCCGACCGCCTCGCCGCGGAAGCCGCCGATGGCGGGTCGAAGATTGTGATCGCGAATCTTCCGTCCTGGGATGCCGCTGGTCTCAAGGCGATCGCCGCGCGCCTTGCCGAGCGGCCGGGGTACGCGACGGTTCTTATTGGCGGCCCCGCATCCGCATCGATCGTGGTGGCGAGCCACGGCGACGCCGGCGTCGACTCTGGTGCCGTACTGCGCGACCTGCTCGGGCGGCATGGAGGGAAGGGTGGCGGGCGTCCGGAACTGGCCCAGGGCGGCGGCCTGACGGCACCACCCGCGGACGTGCTTCAGTCCGCCCGCGAACTCATCACCCGGAATCGCGCGTAGCGCCTCCAACCTCCAACCTCCAACCTCCAGCCTCCAACCTCCAACCTCCGGACTTAGTTACAATCGCTCCGTGAAGCGGTTCGTCGCGCTTTTCATCGCGCTGCTCGCTGGAATGGCGGCCGCCGCGTGGTACTACCGCTCACCCGTCGCCCCGCCCGCGCGGACGATCGTCCGCACCGATGCGCGATGGCTCGACGATCTGCAGAGCGGCTCGCCGAAAGACGAGCAGGCGGCCGCGGCGCAACTGGAGCAGCTTGGCACCGCCGCCGTGCCGACCGTCCGCCGGGTCTTGCAGGATCCCGCCGCGCCGGCATCGAGACGAAGCGCCGCGCTGAAAGCGTGCACGATTCTGGGACCGCGCGCCGTCGAAGCCCTTCCCGACGTCTCGGCTCTTCTGCAGGACGATGGCTACACGGCCCAGGCGGCGGTGGCGCTCAGCTTCATGGGTTCGCCAGCCGTCCAGCCGCTGCTCGACGCCGTGCATTCCGCAGAACCATCCGTACGGCGCGAAGCTCTGCGCTCGCTCGGCAAGCTTCGCGAGCGTGCGTCAATCGATCCCCAGATCGTGCTGCCACTGCTACTCGAGGCGCTGAACGACGCCGATCCATCCGTCCGCAACGTCGCGGTCACCTATCTCGGCATCATCCGCGACGATCCGCGAAAAGGCGTGCCCGGCCTGATGCGCGCGCTCAGTGACGAGAGCCCGGATGTGCGTTCGGCGGCGGCGACGGCGCTCGGCGCCTATGGCGCGCTCGCCGTGTCCGCGATCCCGGCGCTCGAAAAGGCGGAACACGATCCCGACGAAAACGTTCAGCGCGAAGCCGGACGTGCGCTCGTGACGATCGAGGAAGCGCAGAAAAAGTCCTAGCGACCAGCCCTCGCACCCGCGAGCGAGCGCCGCGTGCCGGGGAGTGCGAGGGGCGACGCGCCGAGCGCGAACGAGCGCGGCGAGTGAGCCACCGGAGCGGCGCGAGGCGGCGGAGCGCCGAGCGAGCGACGGTGTAGGGGAGTCCGAGAGGCGAAGGGCCGGTCACAGCGAGTGAGCGGCAGCGAACGAGCCACGCGCACGGCGCGAGCCGTCGGAGCGGCGAGCGAGTGCGCGTGTAGGGGAGTCCCGCCTTCGCCGAGGCTTCGGCGGGCCGCCGTAGCTTTAGCGGAGGCTGGCCGAGGGGCGAAGCCCCTCGGGTAACTATGGACTCGCTCTTCCAGTTTCTCTTCGATTATCGGCCGGCGCTTTTCCGCGAGGGCAATTTCCGATTCGCTCCGCCTGCCGGCACGCCGCTGGTCGCGGCTATCGTCGTCGGCGCGATCGTGGTTGCGTTCTTCAGCTATCGGATCCTTCGATCGCGCGTGGATGGCTGGAAGCGCACCCTGCTTGCCGGCCTGCGCCTGGCGGCCATTGCGATCGTGCTCTTCTGTCTCTTCCGGCCCGTGCTCATCGTCAAGGCCGCCGTGTCGCAGCAGAACGTCATCGGCGTGCTCATCGACGATTCGCGCAGCATGCAGATTGCGGACGAGAACGGCACCCGCGCCGATTACGTGCGGCGGACGTTCGCGAATCCCGACAGCCCGATCATGAAGGCCTTGTCGGATCGATTTCTGGTGCGCACATTTGAGTTTTCCTCTTCGACGTCGCGCCTCACGTCGCCGTCGGATCTCACGTTCACCGGTACGCAGACGCGGCTCGCCGCGGCCATCGAGGGCGCGCGGCAGGAACTCGCCGGCCTGCCCGTCTCGGGCCTGGTCGTCGTCACCGACGGCGCCGACACGTCGGACCAGACGGTGACCGACGCGCTCCTCGCGTCGAAGGCGGAGTCGCTGCCCGTGTTTACCGTCGGCGTCGGACAGGAGACGCTCTCTCACGACATTCAGATTGGCCGTGTGGCGACGCCGCGCACCGCGCTCAAGGGCACGTCGCTCCTCGTCGATGCGATCCTGACCCAGACCGGCTACGCGGGCCAGACCGTCACCCTCGACGTCGACGACGGCGACCGCATCGTCGGGTCGCAGCCGGTCCGCCTGCCGGCCGACGGGGATCCCGTCGCCGTGCGCGTGCGATTCACGGCCGACCAGGTGGGGCCGCGCGTGTTTACGCTCAAGGTGGCGCCGCAGCCGGGTGAAGTCGTCACTGAGAACAATCAGCGCGACGTGCAGATCGACGTGAAGGATCGGCGCGAGCGCATCCTCTATTACGAGGGGGAGCCGCGCTTCGAGATGCGGTTCGCGCGTCGCGCGATCGCCGACGATCCGAATCTTCAGCTCGTGACGCTGCAGCGGACGGCGCCCAACAAATACTACCGGCTCGACGTGGATCCCGGCGGCGTCGAGCTCGCGGCCGGCTTCCCGAAAACGCGCGAGGAGTTGTTCCAGTACAGCGGCCTCGTGCTCGGCAGCATCGAAGCGAGCGCGTTCACGGCCGATCAGCTCCACATGATCGCCGACTTCGTGGACGTCCGCGGCGGCGGACTGCTCCTGCTCGGCGGTCCGCACGCGTTTGCGGAGGGCGGCTATACCGGCACGCCGCTCGCGGACGTCATGCCCGTGAACCTCGATCGCTCCGGCACCGGCGTTGCGCATGTGAAAGTGCACCCGACGCAGGCGGGCGAGGCCCACGCCGTGACGCAGCTCGGCGACACCGAGGAGGCCTCGACCGCACGCTGGAAGACGATGCCCGAATTGACGGCCGTGAACCTGATCGACTCCATCAAGCCAGGGGCGACGACGCTGCTCTCGGGCACCGACGACCGCCACCGCGAGCGCGTCGTGCTCGCGTACGAACGGTACGGCCGGGGCAAGTCGATCGCGTTTCCAGTGCAGGATTCGTGGCTGTGGCAGATGGATCCGTCGGTGTCCGCGGAGGATCCGACGTTCCACAATTTCTGGCGCCAGCTCCTGCGATGGCTCGTGGACGAATCGCCCGACACGGTCGAGCCGCGCGCTGCGGCGGATCGCGTCGAGCCAGGCCAGCCCGTGTCGCTGACCGCCGACGTCGTGGACTCGCGCTACCTCGAGCTCAATGACGCGTCGGTCACTGCGCACGTGACCTCGCCGTCTGGCAGGACGTTCGACGTGCCCATGCAATGGACGGGCGAAAAGAACGGTCAGTACAGGGCGACGTTTCCGACCAGCGACGCGGGATGGTACGAAGCAAAGATCGATGCGGCGCATGACGGCAAGAGCGTCGGTTCGTCAGTCGCGCACGTCCGGGCCGCGCCAGACGATGCGGAGTATTTCGACGCTGCGATGCACGCTCCGCTGCTCAAGCGGATCGCCGACGAAACGGGGGGACGCTTCTACCACGCCGATTCGATCGCGTCGCTCCCGGAAGACCTGAAATATTCGGGCCGCGGAGTCACGGCTGTCGAAGAGCGCGATCTCTGGCACATGCCGATCCTGCTGATCGCACTGCTCGGCCTTATTTGCGCCGAGTGGGGGCTCAGGCGAGCGTGGCGGCTGGCGTAATGCTGAATGCTGAATGCTGAAAGGCATCTTCAAAGCGATCGTGCTCTTGATAGCGCTGTTCGTGGCGCCGGCGGCGGCGTATGCGCAAGCGACGCACGTCCTCATCATCGTAGGGCTCGGCGGCGACGAGGAACACGGCGCGCTGTTCGACAAATGGGGGACGAAGCTTGCCGCAACCGTGACCGACACGCTCGGCGTCCCCAAAGACAACGTCACGCTGCTGCAGGATTCGCACGCGACGCGCGCGGCCGTCGTCAGTGCCTTCGGGGCGTTGGCATCGAATGCGACCGCCGACGACAGCGTGATGATCGTGCTGTTCGGCTTCGGGACGTTCGATGGCCGAACCGCGAAGTTCAACCTTCCCGGTCCCGACATGACGCCGGAGGATTTCGGTCCGCTCTTGACGAAGATTCGATCGAAGCGGCTCGTCTTCGTGGATACGACGAGCTCGAGCGGACCGTTTGTCGAGGCGCTGGCCGCGCCCGGGCGGATCGTCGTCGCGGCGACCCGCAGTGGCGCGGAGGAGTACGCGACGCTCTTCGGTGGACCGTTCGTCGACGCGTTTTCCGATCCGGCCGCCGACGGCGACCACGACGGCCGCGTCTCGGTGCTCGAGGCGTTCAATTATGCGAAGACGCAGGTGTCCGCGACGTTTCAGCGGGAGGGCCTGATGCAGACCGAGCACGCCGTTCTCGACGACAATGGCGACAAGGCGCCCAGCATGGATCCGGCCGCCGACGCCAAGGAGGGGCGCGCTGCCGCGCTCGTGAGCCTCGGCGCGCTCAATCAGCAGGCGCTGCCCGCGGATCCGAAACTGCGCGCGCTGTATGTCAGCCGGCAGGATCTGGAGCGGCGGATCGACTCGCTCAAGCTCATGAAGAGCAGCATGGATCCCGCGAAATACGAGCAGGAACTCGAAGCCCTCGCAACCCAGCTTGCGCTTACGACACGCGAGATCAGGGACGCGGGCGGCAAGTAGGAGGCGCTTTTGACGACGACCACCACTATCAATCTCGATTCGCCGGATGATGTCGCGCTCGCGGAGAAGATGAAAGCTGGGCGCGACCTCATCGTCGCGGAGCTGCGCAAGGCCATCGTCGGGCAGGGCGACGTGGTGAACGAAGTGCTGCTGACGCTGTTCGTCGGCGGCAACAGTCTCATCGTCGGCGTGCCGGGGCTGGCGAAAACGCTGCTCGTGCACACGCTCGCGCAGGTGCTCGACCTGAAGTTTTCGCGCATCCAGTTCACACCCGACCTGATGCCGTCGGACATCACCGGCACCGACCTCATTCAGGAAGACCCGTCGACCGGGCGCCGGCAGATGGTCTTCTCGCCCGGACCAGTGTTCGCGAATATCGTGCTCGCGGATGAAATCAACCGCACGCCGCCGAAAACGCAGTCGGCGCTGCTCGAGGCGATGCAGGAGCATCGCGTCACCATTCAGGGGCGCACGTATGAGCTCGACGAGCCGTTCTACGTGTTCGCGACGCAGAATCCCATCGAGCTCGAGGGCACGTACCCGCTGCCTGAAGCGCAGCTCGATCGATTCATGTTCCACATCGTCATCGAGCATCCGCCGGTGGAGGAGGAGTTCGAGGTCGTACGATCGACGACGTCGCTGCGCGACATGACGTTCGAGCGGCCGGTCAGCGGCGCCGATCTGGTGGCCTTCCAGAGATTGGTTCGCCGCGTGCCGGCTGCGGAGCCCGTGATTCGCTTCGCGCTCGATCTGGTTCGCGCCAGCCGTCCGAAATCGCCCACGGCGCCGGACGCAGTGAAGAAATGGGCGGCGTTCGGCGCGAGCGTCCGCGCAGCGCAGTATCTGGTGCTCGGCGGCAAGGCGCGCGCGCTGACGAGCGGCCGCTATCACGTCAGCTTCGACGACATCCGTGCGCTCGCGCATCCGGTGCTGCGCCACCGTGTACTCACCAACTTTCACGCGCAGTCGGAAGGCGTGACGAGCGACGCGCTCGTGGACACGCTGCTCGAATCGGTCGCCATGCCGAGGAGTGGGATGTGACGACTCACAGTTTGGGTCTGACCGATCATGGCACGGCGAACGAGCGCAGGCGAGAGAGCCACGTGAGCGGAGCGGGGCCCGGGGCCCCCGCGAGCGAGCGTGTAGGGGGGTGCGGCGGGGCGAAGCCCCCTGCAAAGTAATGCGCAATGAGGTAGGCCCCGGCGGCCTCGCCGGCGCTCGATTCGTCGATCCCGTCGTCCTCGCGCGCGTGGGCAATCTCGAGCTCGTGGCGCGGGCGGTCGTCGACGGATTCATCAACGGGATCCATCGATCGCCGTACTTCGGCGCGTCGGTGGACTTCGCGGAGCACCGCGGCTATACGCCGGGCGACGACATCCGGCGCGTGGACTGGAAGCTGTTCGCGCGGACGGACCGCTTTTACGTGAAGGAGTACGAGGCCGATTCGAACTCGAACTTCGCCGTTCTGCTCGACGTGTCGCGTTCGATGGGGTTTGGGAGCCGCGGCATCACGAAGCTCGATTACGGCAGGATTCTCGCGGGTTGCCTCACCTACATGATGCACCGCCAGCGCGATCGCGTCGGGTTCGTGGCCTTCGACGACGACATCGTCGAGCACGTACCGCCGTCGGCGAAGCACATGGACGTCGTGCTGCACGTGCTCGATCGGCTCAAGCCGTCGAACCCGGGCAGCCTGCAGCCGCCCCTCAAGACGCTCGCGGAGCATTTCCCGAGGCGGGGCGTGCTCGTACTCATATCGGATCTTTACGAGGATCCGCAGGTCGTGATCGACGCGATCTCTCCGCTGAAATTCCGCGGGCAGGATCTGATCGTGTTTCACGTGCTCGATCCGATGGAGATCGAGTTTACGTACGACGACGCCTCGGCGTTCGAGGATCTGGAGACCGGGGATCAGATCCCGGTGGTGCCGGAAGCGCTCGCCGAACAATACCGCACGCTCGTGCGTGAGCACAGCGACGCGCTGCGCTCGAAGTTGTCCGAACTGCGCATCGACTATGCGCTGTTCAATACGTCGCAGCCGCTCGATCACGCGCTCTTCAGCTATCTGTCGATGCGCGAGCAGTTGAGCCGCGTCAGGTAAACCATGGGTTTTGTCGCGCCGCTCGTGCTCGTCGGACTCGGCTTGCTCGCCGTGCCGGTCGTGATCCATCTGATCCAGCGCGAGCGCAAGCGGGTCGTCCAGTTTCCGTCGCTGATGTTCCTGCGGCGGATTCCTTACCGTTCGGTGCGGCGGCGTCGTCTCCGCGACGTCGCGCTGCTCATGCTGCGGCTGACCGCGCTGGCCCTGATTGTCGCGGCGTTCGCGCGTCCGTTCTTCAGGCATCCCGCGCTTGCGGCCGCGGCGCAGAACGGGGCGCGCGAGGCGGTGATCCTGCTGGACAACTCATACAGCATGGAATACGGCGACCGCTGGCAGAAGGCGCGGGCGGCGGCGCGCAAGGCGATCGACGCCCTCGCGCCGGGCGACCGCGCCTCGCTCGTGGTGTTTTCGACCGGCGCGGACGTCGCGGTCCGCTCGGTTGCCGACCGCGGACGGCTCGATGCCGGACTCGCGACGGCGAAGACGGGGCCTGGCGCGACCCGGTACGCCCCGGCCCTGAAGCTGGCGGGAAGTCTCTTGAGTGAATCGCCGCTGCCGCGCCGCGAGGTCATCCTCATCAGCGATTTTCAGCGGCGCGGCTGGGAGGATTCGGCGGGCCGCGACGATCTGAAGCTGCCCGATCGAACCGTGCTGACGCCGGTGAATGTGGCAGCGGGCGCGACGACGAATCTTTCCGTGACGCCGGTCACGCTCGATCGGACGCGCTTCGAAAACCACGATCGCATTGCGGTGACGGCGGGCATCGTCAATCACAGCGCGCAGGCGCAGACGCGCGTGCCGCTCACGCTCGAAGTCGACGGCCAGATCATCCAGACGCTGCCCGTGAATCTCGCGCCGAACGGATCCGGCAGCGTGACGTTTCAGCCGTTCACGGTGGCATCGAGAAATATGCGGGGCGTGGTGAGGCTGCCCGCCGACGGGTTGACACGCGACAACGCGTTCAACTTCGTCGTGTCGCCGTCGGAGCCGGTTCGCATCGCGATCGTCAATCGCGCGGGCGCCGAAAGCGAGGACCTCTACGTATCGCGCGCGCTCGACATCGCCGACGCGCCTCGAGTCGAGGTGCTGGAGCGGACGCCGGAAACGCTGTCGGACGCCGACCTGCAGACCTCCGGCGTGATCATCCTGAACGACGTGCAGGTCTCGGATGATCTTGGCGATCGCATCGGACGCTTCGTCGCCGCCGGCGGCGGCGTCCTGCTCGCGACGGGACCGCACGCGTCGTGGCCGGCCCACGCGTCCGCCGTCGTGCCGGGCTTGCCGGACGCAGTCGTCGATCGATCGACCGGCACGCCGCTGCGCCTGGGCGGACTCGAATTCAGCCACCCGGTATTCGAGCTGTTCCGTGCGCCCCGCAGCGGGGACTTTTCTGCGGCGCGATTTTATGGCTACCGTGCCGTCGCCAAGCCAACGGGACAGATTCTGGCGCGGTACGACGATGGTGCGCCCGCCCTGCTCGAGCGGAAATCCGGGGCCGGACGGCTGCTGATGTGGACGTCGACGCTCGATCTCGGCTGGAACGATTTGCCTGTCAAGCCGGTCTTCCTGCCGCTGCTGCTGACCATGACGAAATATCTGGCGGATTACGGCGAACCGGCCGCATCATTGACGGTAGGACAGGTCGTGCCTGCGCCGCGGAGATCATCGGCGAAGGGGACCGCCAGCCGCGGCAACACGATCGTCATCGCGCCGTCGGGAAAGCGCGTCTCGGTCGACACGGAAGACGGAGCGATCGAGCTGGCCGAGCAGGGCTTCTACGATGTGCGGACGCCCGGCGCCGGCGCCGATTCCGCCGTGACCCTCGCCAGCAATGTGGATCTGAGCGAGTCCGATCTCACGCCGATGGATCCCCGGGAGCTTGCGGCGTCGGTCGCGGGCGGCGCTCGCGGAAGCGCGGAAGCTGCCGCGAGGCCGACCGCTGACGCACAGGCCCAGGCGCAGCGGCTCTGGTGGTATCTGCTCGTCGCGGGGGCGTTGCTCCTGGCCGCCGAAACGCTGCTCTCCAATCGTTTGTCGCAGGATCGCGCGAGGCTGTTATGACCGAGCATACCGACGACCGAGCGGGACTGATCGCGATCATCCACGAGGTGCGCCGGCGCTGGCGGATGAAAATCGCGGTGCGCGGGACCGCCGTGATGACCGGCTGCGCCGCCGCCGCGCTGATTCTCTCGGCGTGGAGCCTGCAGTGGATGCGCTTCACTCCGGAGTCGATCCTTGTCTTCCGAATCCTGATCGGGATCGTCCTCGCCGTGCTCGCCTACGCGTGTCTCGTGCGCCCGCTGATGCGCCGGGTGACCGACGAGCAGGTGGCGCTCTACCTGGAGGAGCACGAGCCGTCTCTCGAGGCGGCGATTATCAGCGCGATCGAAGCACGGGACCAGGGACGAGGGACCGGGGACCAGGGCAACCCCGCACATTCGCCCGCGCTCGTACGGAAGCTGGTGGAAGCCGCCGTCGAGAAATGCCGCGCCGTCGAAGCGGGTCGTCGCGTCGAGCGTCAGCCGATACGACGATATTCGGGCGCGCTCGGCGGCGTCTTCGCGCTCGCCGCGCTCGTTTTTCTCCTCGGTCCGGCCTACATGCGGCACGCCCTGTCCGCGCTGCTCGTGATTTCGCGCAGCGTCGAGGCGGCGGCGCCGTATCGCATAGAGGTGTCTCCCGCTGGGAGAACGATTCCGCGCGGCGCCGATCAACAGATCTCGGCCAAGCTCGTGGGGTTCGACGCGGACACGGCGTCGCTGATGGTCCGCAAATCGGCCTCGGCGGCCTTCGAGAAGATGCCGCTCATCAAGAACACGAACGGGCAATACGAAGCGACGCTTTTCGACATCGCCGCTCCGGTGGATTACTTCGTCGAGTCGGTCGGCGTCCGCTCGCCGGTCTATTCGCTGAAGGTCGCGGACATGCCGTACGTCCAGCGGCTCGAGCTGGAGTACGTGTTCCCGTCGTACACAGGGCTCCCTCCGCGGAAGATCGAAGACGGCGGCGACATCGCCGTGCTCCGCGGCACCCAGATCAAGCTGCGCGCCGTGCCGACGATGCACGCTGCCGCGGGCGGCATCATGATCGACGACAAAACGGACGTGCCGCTGGCGGTCGAAGGCGACGGCTCGCTGACGGGCGCGTTCGTGGCCGATCACGACGGCTTCTACCACGTCAATCTGTCGGCGCCGGGCGGATCGAGCGTCGGCGCGTCGCCGAAATATTCGATCGACGTGCTCGACGACCATCCGCCGACCGTCTCGTTCGACAAGCCCGGGCGGGATACTTCGGCCTCGCCGATCGAGGAAGTGTTCCTCGAAGCGAAGGCGAACGACGATTACGGCATCCGCTCGCTCGAGCTTGTCTACAGCGTCAATGGTGGCGCGGACCAGACCGTGAAGCTGTTCGACGGATCGCGCAGCCGCCTTGCGGACGTCGTCGCGGGTCACACCCTCTATCTCGAGGAGATGAACGTCAAGCCGGGCGACTCGGTTTCATACTACGCGCGCGCCTACGACAACAATACGGTGACCGGTCCGCAGCAGGCGACGAGCGACATCTATTTCGTGCGCGTCCGGCCGCTCGAGAAGGATTTCCGCAAGGCCGATTCGAACGCGGGCGCCGGCGGCGGAGGCAAGCAGCAGGACCAGGTCGGTCAGCTGTCGCAGCAGGAGCGCGAAATCATCGCCGCGACATTCAACCTGCAGCGCGATCGCAAGACCATGGCGGCGCAGAGGCTCAAGGAAGGGACCGTCGTCGTGGCGCTGATGCAGAAGCGGCTGCGCGATCAGGTGAACGAACTGCTGACAAACTTCGCGACGCGCGTCGGCGATCAGGCGGAGCAGTTCAAGAAGCTCACCGACTTCCTCAAGCAGAGCCTGCCGGAGATGCAGGGCGCGGAGACGAAGCTGCAGGCCGCGGCGCCCGACGGCGCGCTGCCGCCCGAGCAGCGTGCGCTCGAGTTCCTGCAGAAGGCCGAAGAGGAATATCAGATTCAGGTCGCGATGAGCCGCCAGGGCGGGGGCGGCGGGGGCGCGCAAAACCAGCAGATGGCCGACGAGTTGGCGGATCTCTTCCAGCTCGAGGCCGACAAGATGGCGAACCAGTACGAGACGTCACAGCACGCCTCCGATCAGCAGAACGATCAGAAGATTGACGAGTTGGCGGAGAAGCTGAAGGATCTCGCGCGGCGCCAGGAGCAGGAGGCTGAGCGTCAGCGCCGCATGGCGGCGTCGGGCCAGGCGTCGTCGGGAGGCGGCGACGCGCAGCGTCAACTCGCGGATCAGGCGGAAGAAGCGGCGCGTCAGCTCGAGAAGCTGTCGCGCGACGAGAAGCGTCCGGACCTGCAGAATACCGCGCGCGACCTGCAGCAGGCCGCGGACGCGATGCGGCAGGCCGCGGCGAACGGCGATCCGAACGCGGCCGCGGCGGCCGCGCGCGCGATCGATCAGCTGAAGCGCGCCCAGCAGCAGCTCGCGCAGGCCCAGGCCAATCGAGGCGGCCGCGACGCCAACGATGCGCTGCGCCAGGCCGAGCAGATGGCGCGCGAGCAGCAGCAGATCGGCGCCGACGTCTCCAAGCTTGATTCGCTCGGCGACAAGCGCAACGGCAAGGTTCAGGAGTTGAGCCAGCGCAAGGCGGCGCTCGCCGGCCAGGTCGACCAGTTGACGAAACAATTGGATCAGACGGCGGGCGCGATGTTCAAGAACGACCGCGACGCATCGCGCAAGATGACCGACGCCGCAAACGAACTGCGCGATCACCGCGTCGGCGATCGCATCCGCTATTCGGATTCGATGCTCCGCGCGGGCGCACAGACGTCGGACGTCGAATCGTTCGAGCGCGAGATCCAGAACAGCCTCGACGACGTGAAGCAGAAGCTCGGCGACGCGGCACAGGCCGTGGGCCACACGGCGCCGGACGCCGCCACGCAGGCGCTCGACAAGGCGCGCCAGCTCTCGGCGGGCATGCAGTCGCTCGGCGAACGGATGCGCAACCAGTCGTCGCCGAACGGCCAGCAGCAGGGCCAGCGGGCGCAGAACGGCCAGCAGAGCGGCCGCGGACAGGACGGTGAACGCGGTCAACAGCAGCGCGGACAACAGACACAGTA
>JBOGIZ010000114.1:0-5780 GCA_050747805.1 Vicinamibacterales bacterium
GGGCAGCGGCGGTTGCCCCGCCGACGGATCGAGCGCGACTTCCTGGAGCGACACGAGATCACGGCGCTCCTGAACGCCGCAACGACGAACGCCGACTACGCGATCGTCATGGTCGGCATCTACGGGGGGCTTCGTCGGGGGGAGCTGTTCGCGCTGCAATGGGGCGACATCGACGCCGCCCGAGCGAAGGGACCAGGGCGGCTCCGCATCCAGCGGTCGGTCTATCAGGGCGAGATCACCACACCCAAGACCGAGCACTCCGTTCGCGTGGTGGACGTGCCCCGGCTCGTGCTCAAAGCCCTGGAACGGCACAAGGCCGACTGTCCGCCGAGCGATGGGGACTACGTATTCCGCACGGCCGAAGGAACGCCCATCGATCCTGACAACTGGTACAAGCGCGAGTTCCCGGCCGTTCGCAAGCGGGCGAAGCTGCGCAGTATCGGACTGCACGCGCTGCGACACACGTATGCCAGCCTGCTGATCAATGCGGGTGAGAACCTGAAGTACGTCAGTCGTCAGCTCGGACACGCCAGCATCCAGATCACGGCGGATCTGTACGGCCATCTGTTCAAGGAAACAAGCACGGCGGCGATGCGGCGTCTGAACGCTCGCATCCCGACCCGCGCGAGGGCTGCGAAGGGCGTCCCCAACCAGCGCATGTTGCGGATCGTCAAGGGCGCGGCCTGAAGAAGGTCGGGCAGCGGAGTTACCCCGGGGGGCGCACAGAACAACGTGCGCCCTTTTTTTGTGCTTCGGGGCCAATCAGCCAGTTCGATCCATGTCGAACGTCGGCGGGATGTGAATCATCAAGCCGTGCCGAACGTCAAGGAACGCATTCATCAGGTCGTTCGGGAACATCGCCTGAAGCAGATTCGCCCGAATCGCATTCCACACCCATCCGACCGGCAACCTGACTTCACTCGCGAACTCGCGAACATCCACCAGGGCGTCATGGTGGTCGCGCCGTCCTTTGATTCTGGCCTGCAGCGCGCGGCGGATCGTGATCGCGCGCTCGCGCACGTCCTGACGACTATACGCGCCGCTAAGTTGGAGGCCGGTCAGCCACCCTGAGGGTGTCAGGCGATACGTGGGGCCGGGCTTCTCGCCGCGCTCCTCGATCAAGGCTGCATCGACCAGCTCGCGCCATGTCGTTGGAATCAGCGCCGCGAACGCGGGATCGGATGGTGCCACGCTGGTGCGTTGCTCATCGGCCTGACGTTCGACCATCAGAATCAGCGCCCGCTCTCGGTCAGACGTGCGCCGTGTGGGATCAATTGGCATGTCTGAGGAGTTGTTAGATAGCTGTTAGATGCAAATAAAAAGGGTTCCGGCGAGACGCCGAAACCCTATCAAACATTAGGAAATTTGGTTGCGGGGGCAGGATTTGAACCTGCGACCTTTGGGTTATGAGCCCAACGAGCTACCGGACTGCTCCACCCCGCGTCTTGAACTTCCAACTATATCAGAGTCGTCAGTCCTCGAACAGCTCCATCCCTTCCGCAAGCGCCTCAGCAATGTCGGACTTCGTGACGACGCCCTTGATCTCCGGACCTCCGGGGGAGTTCGCGCCGCCGGGCCGCGGCGCCACCACGACCGCCACCGATGCCCGCGCGCGCGCGATCGCCGCAATCAAATCGAACATCGTCGTCTCGGGCGTGACCACAATATAGTCCTGCCGCGCCACATCCGCGACCGACCGCGCCTGACGCAGGCGTGACGCGTGTTCGAACGCCCACGCGCGCGAAACGACGCCGACGACGCGATCGTCGCCGACGATCACGAAGATCACCGGCGCGTCGGCCCGCTCGTCGAGCTGCAGCGCGTCAATCGGCGCGTCCGCCGGCAGCACGGCCGCAGCCTGACAGCTGATGTCCCCCACGTGATGCACCATGTGGGCGTTCGCCAGCAGCGCCTCCGGCATCACGTGGCCGCGCCGCACCAGCTTCATCGTGTAGATGCTCTCCGGAAGAATCAGTCGCCGCAGTCCGTAGCTCACCGCAACGGTGAGCGTCATCGGAAGAATGACGGCATAGTTCAGCGTCATCTCGAACATCATCACGATGGCCGTCAGCGCCGCGCCCGTCGCGCCGGCGACGACGCCCGCCATTCCGGCCAGGGCGAAGACGGCGGGATGAATGTCCCACGCCGGAAATGCGAGATGGAGCCCGGTCCCGTACGCGGCGCCGAGGGTCGCGCCGATATACAGCGACGGCGAGAAGATTCCGCCGGACGCACCAGAGCCCAGCGTGATCGACGTCACCGCGAGTTTGATCCCGCACAGCAGAAGCAGAAATCCAACCGCGGTCAGCGATCCGTTCAGTACGTCGAGAATCGTCGCATAGCCGACCCCCTCGACGTAGTAGTGTCCGGTCCAGTGGAACAACATCGTGAACGCGGCGCCGACGCCGAGCATTCCCACGATGTGCCGGACGTAGGGACGCCGCGGAATCCATGCCTCGAACGCGTCGTCCGCGCCGTAGAGGGCGCGGATGAACACGATCGACGCGACCGCGGTAATGCCGCCGAGGCAGACGTACGCGGGCAGCAGCGACAGTTGCTCGGGCACCCGAAAGGCCGGCACGGGAAACGCCGGCGTGTTGCCGAACAGAAATCTCGCGACGTAGGTCGCCGTCGTCGTCGCGAGCGCGACCGGCACGAGCGTGCGCGAGCTGACCTCGTTCAGCAGCACTTCGACCGCGAAGAGTACGCCGCCAATCGGCGTGTTGAACGTCGCGGCAATCCCCGCGCCGCCGCCGGCCGCGACGAGCGTCGCGCGCTGCCATCGCGAGACGCCGGCGGCCCGACCGCTGAACGACGCGAAGGCGGCGCCGATCTTGATGATCGGTCCCTCTCGGCCGACCGAGCCACCCGTGCCGATCGAGATCGCCGACGCGAGCGCCTTGATCGCCCCGACCACCGGCCGGATGATCGACTTGTTGTAATAGATCGCGTCCATCACCTCCGGAACGCCGTGCCCCTTCGCTTCCGGCGCAAACGTCTGCACCAGAAACACGACGATCACGGCGCCGGCCGCCGGAACGAATGCCACGACTCCGCCCCACGGCGCCGCCGGCGTGTGAAGGTTCGTGTCGTACGTCGCCGAGAACGTTCCCAGAAAAGCCAGATTGTGGCAGACGGCGATGAGGACGCGAAACCCGTACGCGCCAAGGCCGGCGACGATGCCGAGGAGCACCGCGAGGCCGCCGAACACGAGCGGCGGAAGAGGGTGAAGCGGCTCGGATGCCAGATGCTTGCTGCGCGGTACAGCGCTCAGGCCGTCACGCAACAATTGCTCCAGTGCTCCCCCGCCGGTACGGGACCGGGCGAGCGGTGGCGGAGTGGTGTCGCGCTAGGAAACGCACGGCACACGCGTGAGATCCAGCAACAGGTCCACGCCCGTGTCTTCGTGGGCCGCGGGCGACGCATGGCGCCCCGGACACTCGACCGGCGTTCGATCGCGCAGCGCGGCGAAATATTGGTTCGACAGATCCGGCGGCAGGTAGCCGATCTTCTCGCCGCCTGCATGAACCGCGACCGCGGTCAGATTGAATCGATTGCCGGGTTCGGCGCTGATCGTCGCCGTGAACGTCGACGGCAGCCGCCGGATTGCCTCGCGGTATGCAGGACCGGCGGCGACGGGAATATGCGTCAGAGGCGGCGTCGACACACTGCCATTATCGCGTGAAGTCAGTCCCAAGCGCCGCGCGAGCGAACGCCGGCTGTCGGGGAGTCCGAGGGCGCCAATCGGGCGAATTAAGACGCGCCGATCAGCAGCCGGCGCATCGCCAGCCGGCGCAGCGCCTTGCGATTGAGCAACGGTCGCGCTTCGTCCTTGCTGAGCATACCGTCGTGGTCTTTGTCGAGACGCGCGAAACGCGCGGCCGTGCCCTTCCACTCGTCGCGCGAAATGACGCCGTCCTGATTCTTGTCGAGTTTTGTGAACCGCTTGTCCACGACCTTCTGCACGCGCTGTTGGACGACCGTCCGCCGCCGCCCTATCGCCTGCTGGATCTCATCCTTGCTGATGGCCCCGTCATGATTCGCGTCGAGGCGATCGAACGTGCCGGCACGCCCCTGCCACTCGGCGCGCGAAATGGTTCCGTCCTGATTCTTGTCGAGCCTGGCGAAACGCGCATCGATGCGCCGCTCCACACGCTGCCGGATCTGCTGCTGCCGGGCCGCCGCCAGCGTCGCTGGCTGGGTCGCCGACTGCGCCGCCGCGTACGCACCCATCAAACCAAGCGCGATGACGACGGCACTTATAGTGACGAACGGTTTTGTCATGGGAACATACCTCGGATTCTGAAAGGTTAGACCGGAGGGAGCGCTCGAAGTTACATCAGCCGTTCAAGGCGCCAGCGCGGTGAGAATTGGTGAATTCGTGAATTGGTGATCTCGTGAATTTGCTTGCGCCGCCTACCGGCGACGCTTTGAAAGGCGCGCGGGAGCGCGCCCATGCGAATTCACCAGATCACCAATTCACGAATTCACCAATTATATTTTCGGGAGCGTGACCCCGGTCTGTTTCAAGTATTTGCCGCGCTTGTCGGCGTACGACACTTCGCAGGGTTCGTCGCCCTGGAAGAACAGCACCTGCGCGAGCCCTTCGTTCGCGTAGATTTTGGCGGGGAGCGGCGTCGTGTTCGAAATCTCCAGCGTCACGGTGCCTTCCCACTCCGGCTCGAACGGCGTCACGTTGACGATGATGCCGCAGCGCGCGTAGGTGGATTTTCCGAGGCAGACCGTCAGAACGTCGCGAGGAATGCGGAAGTACTCGATCGTGCGCGCCAGCGCGAACGAATTCGGCGGGATGATGCAGATGTCGGCCTTGATGTCGACGAACGACCGCGGATCGAACGCCTTCGGGTCGATCAGCGTGCTGTAGATATTCGTGAACACCTTGAACTCGTCCGCGACGCGGATGTCGTAGCCGTACGACGACAGGCCGTACGACACCACGCCTTCGCGAACCTGCCGGTCCTCGAACGGCTCGATCATCCGGTGCTCGAGCGCCATTCGCCGGATCCACGCATCAGACTTGATCCCTGCCATGTGCCTCACCGCCGCAGCAGCGCAAAGATTAGCGTCATGACGACGCTGATCAGAATCGACGTACCCAAAGGGAAATAGAACCCGACATTCCCGCGGCGTAACGACAAATCGAGCGGCAGGCGCCCGAACGGCACGCCCGCCATCATCAGTAGGCCGAACCCGGCCACGACGAGGCCGACGATAACGAGCAGACGCCCCACGGCCTCACCGCGCGAACTCGATGCCCGGAAAAAAGTAGTGCACTTCGTACGCGGCAGTGTCCGGCGCGTCGGACCCGTGCGTCGCGTTGTTGTCGATCGACCGGCCGAAATCCTTGCGAAGCGTCCCCGGATCCGCCTTCGCCGGATCCGTGGCGCCCATCAAGGTCCTCCACTTCCTGATCGCGTCTGGCGCTTCGAGCGCCATCACGATCCCCGGTCCGGACGACATGAACGCCGTCAGACCCTGAAAGAACGGGCGTTCGCGATGCACCGCATAAAAGCCTTCCGCCTCGGCTTTCGTCATCGTGAGCATCCGCATGGCACGGATGGTGAATCCACTCTCCTCGATGCGCTGAAGAATGCGTCCGGAATGGCGTGCCTTGACCGCGTCGGGTTTGATGATGGCGAGCGTGAGTTCCATTTGACTGAATTATATCGGGGAGGACACATGGAGAAGACGAAGATCCATCATGACGGCCACGAAGGGGCGGTTGAGGGCGACCGGCCTACGGATCTGCCGCAGCAGGG
>JBOGIZ010000115.1:0-5556 GCA_050747805.1 Vicinamibacterales bacterium
GCGCGATCGCGCGCGCCGAGGGCGTCGACGCGGTCGCCGCGGCCGTCGCGGCCGACGCGGGACAGTCAATCGCCGGACTTGCCCCGGCGTGCGACGGCAGCCTCGCCGCGATCCGCGCGCTTTCCGAAAGCGACGCGCCACTCAAAGTGGCCGTCGAAACGACGACGCTCGACATTACCGCCGGACAGCCCGCGATCGATCACGTGCGCGCGGCGCTCCAGGCCGGCATCCACGTCGTGACCGCCAACAAGGGTCCGGCGGCGTTCGCCTACGAGGAGCTCAGTGCCCTGGCGTCCGACCGCGGCTGCTCGTTTCTGTTTGAAGGGGCGGTCATGGACGGCGTGCCCGTCTTCAATCTCGTTCGGGAAACGCTGCCGGCCGTCGAGATCAAGGGCTTCCGCGGCGTGATCAATGCCACGACCAACCACATCCTCAGCGCGCTCGAAGACGGCGAGAGCTTCGATGACGCGCTCGGACGGATGCAGGCCGAGGGCATCGCCGAAGCGGACGCGTCCCTCGACATCGACGGCTGGGACGCGGCGGCGAAGACGGCTGCGCTCGCCAACGTGCTGATGCGCGCGCGCATGACGCCCCAGGCCGTCGAGCGCGAAGGAATCGGACCGCAGACGGCCAGGGCCGCCATGGCCGCGCGGAGCCGCGGAGCCCGCGTCCGCCTCGTCGCGTCGGCGCGGACGACGCCTGCGGGCGTCGCGACGTCGGTCAGGCCGATCGAACTGCCCGAAGGCGATCTGCTGGCGAATCTGCGCGGCAAGGCGAACGCGCTCATCCTGCAGACTGACATGCTCGGGGACATCGCGATCTGTCAGTTGAGCGGCAGCGTCACCGAGACGGCGTACGCGCTGCTCAGCGATCTGATGGCGATCGGCCGCCGGCGGCCGCGAGCGCCTCACGCAGCTGCGCCGGATCGAACCCCCTGACGATTCGCTCGTCGATCACGGTGACGGGAACGGCCATGATCCGCATCGCCATCAACTCGTCGTACGCGCGATCGTCTTCGTCAACGTTGCGCGTTTCAAACGGATACCCGGCGCGTGAAAGAAACTCCTTCACCTGTTCGCACGCCCGTCAATGCGAGCCGGAATAAACTCTAATCTGCATATGAACCAGTATGACGCCGCTTGAGGGGCTCACGGTCCTCGACTTCAGCCGCGTGCTGGCCGGTCCGTACTGCACGATGCAGCTTGGCGACCTCGGCGCGCGAGTCATCAAGATCGAACAGCCAGGACGCGGAGACGACACGCGTGCATGGGGGCCGCCGTTCGTCGAGGGCGAGAGCGCGTATTTCCTCAGCATCAACCGCAACAAGGAAAGCCTGGCGCTCGACCTGAAGTCACCCCGCGCGCGGCCCATTCTCGACGCGCTGCTCGCGCGCGCCGACGTCGTCGTCGAAAACTTCAGGCCAGGGACGATGGAACGTCTGGAGCTCGGGTACGAGGCGAACTCGGCGCGGCATCCGCGTCTCGTGTACTGCTCGATTTCCGGATTCGGCCAGACCGGGCCGCGGCACATCGAAGCCGGCTACGACGCGATGATGCAGGCCGAAGGTGGGTTGATGAGCATCACAGGAGCGGAAGACGGGCCGCCGTTCCGCCTCGGCGTCGCCATCGGCGATATCGCAACGGGCATGTTTGCCGTGCAGGGAATTCTGGCGGCGCTGCTGGCGCGTGAGCGCACCGGACGCGGACAGCTGGTGGACATCGCGATGCTCGACGCTGTCACGGCGCTGCTCACGTATCAGGCGTCGATCGTGTTCGCGACGGGATCGGCGCCCGGGCGGCTCGGCAATCGGCACCCGTCGATCGCGCCGTACGATACGTTCCGGGCGGCCGACGGCGATTTCGTGCTGGCCGTCGGCAACGACGATCAGTTCCGCCGCCTCGCCGCGCTTCTCGGCGATGCGCCGCTGGCGGAAGATGCGCGTTTCACCAGCAATGCCGCGCGCGTCGAGCACCATGCCGAGCTTCGCGCCGCGCTGCTCCGGCATTTTGCGAAGCGCCGGCGCGACGAACTGCTCTCGGCCCTCACCGCCGCCGGCGTGCCGTGTGGCGCCGTCCGGACGGTGCCTGATGCGCTGGCGGATCCGCAGCTCGCCGCGCGCGACATGATCGTGCCGCTCGAGCACGCGACGATCGGCTCGGTCCGAGTCCTCGGCACTCCGCTGAAGCTGTCGGACACGCGTCCGTCGGTGCGGCGTCCGCCGCCGGCGCTCGGGCAGCACACGGACGCCGTGCTTTCAACCGATCTTGGTTTCTCTCCGCGCGAGATCGAGGCGCTGCGGACCGCCGGCGCGATCGGCTGACACCCGCCGTCACTCGATCGGCGCGATTCGTGAACTGATCGGTGCCTCCTGGCGAACCACGGCCAGAACGTCTTGATCGTGCGACACGCCGGACCACCATCGGCCGCGGCGGATGTCCCGAATGCGAAGCGCATTGCGAGCGTGAATCTGTCGAATGAATGTCTCTTCGAGCGCGACGGCCGCTTCTGGCTTCATCGAATCGTGCAACCGGCACAACCCGCTCGAATGCTGCACACCGAAAGACATGAAGCTCTTGCCCGCGTCGATGCCGGCACGCGTTTCGTCGTTCAAGAGAAAGTAGCTCGCGACACACACACCGTCCGGCGCGAGCAGGCGCGCCACTTCGCGCACGTACTGCTCGACGGCCTCCGGCAGCATGTGCGTGAACACCGAAGCCAGGAATATGAAATCGAAACTCTGGTCTGGAAAAGGGAACGTATAACCCGACGCGGGCACCAGGCCCGCCGGGTTATACGCGCCGCTGAGAACGTCGGCGCGGTGAAAGCGAAAATGCGGATGCTTCGGCGTGATGGCCCGCTGACACCATGAGACGGCCTCCGGATGAATCTCGAGACCCTCGTAGCCGCCGCAAAGGTAATCGATCAACCCGATGGCGAGATTCCCGATTCCCGATCCGATATCGAGAAGACGATGTTCGGGCCGGAGTCCATGGGTGAGCACCTCGATGCGTGCGCCGTCACACGCACGGACGAACGCACCGACGCGCGAGGTCCCGTAGTAATAGATCCGCAGGTGCGCCGGCGGTAGCAGGACGGGACTGTTCAGATGAATCAGACGGTCGAAGGGGGTCAGAAGGCGACGCGCCCCGCGTCGCAGCCGACTGGCGGTGCGCCTCAGACCTGGTGGCAGTCGCGACCGATTGAACGCGCTCAACGCTCGATGAGCGGGATCAACGCCTGGACGGCCGCATCGGCGAGGATCGAATCGGTCACGTCGGCGATTTGGGGGCCCTCGGCGAGGACCAGCTCGGTTGCGACCATCCGTCGGCCGCGGCCGTGCGTCGAGCGCAGCACGACGGCGGGTACGTCGCGTTCCGTGTCGAGCGCGAGTTCGATGGAGCCTTCGCCGGCTCGTTCGCGCGCGAGCCGGACGACCCCAGACGGCGTCTCGATCGTGAATCGATACGATTCGGCGGTCAGGGCCTCCGCCATAGTTCGAAAGATCGGGATGGCCATCGTCTCGAGGATCGTTTCGTACGCACGCGTCGTATCGTCCACGAGCGCCCGACGCGCCGCCGTGCGGCGGCGTGCCTCTTCGATCCCCCCGCGCAGCCGACGCCGGACATCCGCGACTTCCACCATTCAATTATGACCTATGCCGTCTCTTCCGCACTCCGCACTCCGCCCCCCGCACTCCGCCCCCCGCACTCCGCACTCCGCACTCCGCACCCCGCCTCTCACTTCCGCGCCACGTTGATCGCCATCAGCCCTCCCAGCAGCGGGACCACACGGCAGTCCGCAAAACCGCCCGCTTCGAGCAGACGGCTGACGCCGGCGGCGCCCGGGTAGCGCTTGATCGATTCGGGAATGTAGCGATACGTGTCTGGATCCCGGTGGAGGATCCAGCCGAGCGTCGATCCGACGATCGTCAGGTACGCCAGATACACCGCGCGCATCGGAGCGCTCGACGGTCGATCGAAGTCGAGCGAGAGGAGCGTGCCGCCGGGCGCGAGCACTCGATGGATCTCGGCGAGGGCCGGCGGGATGTCGGGCACGTTGCGGATGCCGTAGCCCGTCGTGACGATCGCGAATTCCGCGTCGCGAAACGGCAGCGCCATCATGTCGCCCGTCGTGAACGCCGGTCCGGCTCCAGTCGATTTCCGCGCGGCGAGCTGCAGCATCCGGAACGTCACGTCCAGACCGACGACACGAGCGCCGCGATGGGCCAGTGCGAACGCGAGGTCGCCCGTCCCGCAGGCGAGATCGAGCGCGCGCGCGCCCGGCCGGACGCCGCTCATGGCAATCAGCTTCCGCTTCCATGCGGCGTCGCGCCCGTACGAAAGCACGCGGGTGATGAGGTCGTAGCGGTCGGCGATCGTCGCAAACAGGCGCCGCACATAGCGCTGCTTCTCGCGCGGCGACTCGAGCGACTCCGGCAGCGAAAGTCCGCGCGCGCCGGACGCGCGCGCGCGTTGGCTGTCAGGCATCCTGCCGCGAATAGGTCGCGACCGACGTCGGCGTTTCCCACACGCGCACGGCGACGACGTCCACGCCGAGCTCGCGGGCTTTGTCGAAGATCAGCTTGGCGATCCGTTCCACGGTAGGATTGCTCTCGAGCAGGTACACCGGCTCGCCGAGCGTGCCGAGCGGCGCGACGAGCGGATCGTCCTGGCGCAGAATCATTTTGTGATCCAGCTCGCGGTCGATCCAGCCTTTGACGATCCGCTTGATGTCGCTGAAATCGACCACCATGTTGCGCTTGTCGAGGCTGTCCGTGCGGACGTCGAGTTCGACCGACGCGTTGTGGCCGTGCGGATGCTTGCAGATCCCGTCGTAATCGAGCAGCCGGTGCCCGTAACAGAACT
This sequence comes from Vicinamibacterales bacterium, assembly GCA_050747805.1. Taxonomy (GTDB): domain Bacteria; phylum Acidobacteriota; class Vicinamibacteria; order Vicinamibacterales; family 2-12-FULL-66-21; genus JAICSD01. Next base: position 4,866 of record JBOGIZ010000115.1, read on the forward strand.
CCAGCCGCTTCGTCACGAGATACATGAGTGAAAAGTATACCGCCGTGCTCTTTTCTGCCGGCCTCGACAGCGCGGTGCTCCTCGCGGAAGCGGCACTCGGCGCTCCGCCGGACGCGTCCGTCGCGGCGATCTACATCGGCGTCGGGTTTGCGTGGGAGGCGGAAGAGCGCGCGATGGCGGCCCGTCTGTTCGCGGCGCCCCCACTGGCCGGCCGCGTCCTTCCGCTCGTCACGCTCGAATTCGACATGCGCGACGTGTTTCCCCCGTCGCACTGGGCGCTCCGCGGCGAGCCGCCGGCCTTTGACACGCCGGACGAGGACGTATTCATCGACGGTCGCAACGTAATCCTGCTCTCGAAGGCCGCGGTCTATCTGGCGCGCGACGGCGCGACGCGGCACGATCGCGCGCCCGTGCGGATGCTGCTCGGCACGCTTGCCGGCAATCCTTTTCCCGACGCGACACCGGCGTTTTTCGAGGCCGTCGGTCAAGCGCTTTCGCTCGGTCTCGCTCGCCGCTTCGACGTCGAGGCGCCGTTCTCGACGCTGCACAAAGAAGACGTCGTCAGGAAAGGGCTCGCGCTCGGCGTTCCGCTGGAGCTCACCCTGTCGTGCATGCAGCCGGCCGACGGCCTCCACTGCGGCCGCTGCAGCAAGTGTCGCGAGCGGCGCGACGCCTTCCGCGCCGCGGGCGC
>JBOGIZ010000116.1:0-1534 GCA_050747805.1 Vicinamibacterales bacterium
GGCCATGGTTGCGAAGATCAAGGCGGGCCCGCGTCGGCCGTCAGCGGCCCGGCGCCGCTGGCACGATCTGGATGATCGTCTTGAAGCGCTGCGGCGGCTTGCCCGGGGTCACGTGCAGATATCCCGGCGAGCCGGGCGTCGTGTAGTCCTTCACGGTCACGCTCGGCGGGAAGACCATCGTGTCTTCCCGGTATTTCCCGATGTCGAACTCCTGCACCGCCGGCTGGTCGTACACCAGATCGCCCTTCTCTTTGAGGAGGGTCCGGTAGTACGTCACGATCACGTCGAAGTTGGCGTTCGTGCCGAAGAGGTAATACCGCTGGCCCTTGCCGGCGTCGTACGAGGCCAGGAACTCGGCGCCTGGATACACCTCCACGCCGAGTGTGGCGTCGGACGGCTTGTCGGTGGAGATCGGGGGGCCCGCCGGAGCGATCGGCTGTACGACTGCCGGCTGCGCGGGAGGCGCCCCCGGCGTCTGCGGCTCCGCCGCGGGAGGCGGCGCAGGCTTGCTGCCCGCGACGCGCGGAAACGGCTGCGGCGTCTGGGCAAGAATCGCGCAGAGCACGAACGCGTCAACCATTGCCGTTATTATAGACGCCCGCGACACGGCTGCGGCCGTCGCGGTCCATGCGCGATCTGCTGTCCTACTCCGAACGCCATCTCGACGAGACGCTCGGCGCGATCGAAACGCTGGCCGGCCTCGAGTCGCCGAGCACCGACAAAGCCGCCGTCGATCGATGCGGCGAGGTGCTTGCGCGCATGCTTCGCGAGATCGGCGCGGACGTCGAGACGCGTCCGCAGCAGGACCGCGGCAATCACGTGCGGGCCCACCTTGTCGGCGACCGGGGCCGCGTCCTCCTGCTCGGCCACATCGACACCGTCTGGCCGCTCGGGACGCTCGGTCGGATGCCGCTGCGGCGCGACGGCGATCGCCTGTACGGCCCCGGCGTCTTCGACATGAAAGCCGGCGTCGCTATAGCGCTGACGGCGATGGCGGCGCTTCGCGCGTCGGGCGTGCCACGCCCGTCAATCGTGACGCTCTGGACGACCGACGAGGAGATCGGCAGCCAGACCTCGCGAGGCATGATCGAGCAGGAAGCGAAGGCCGCGTCCGCCGTGTTCGTGCTCGAGCCGCCGCTCGCGGACGGTGCGCTCAAGACCGCGCGAAAAGGCTGCGGCGAATTCGAGCTGACCGTGGACGGCGTCGCGGCGCATGCCGGCGTCGACCCGACGCGCGGCGCGAGCGCGATTCACGAGCTGGCTGACCAGATTGCGGCGATCGAGCGTCTTCAGGATCCGGTGCATGGCGTCAGTATCAATGTCGGCGTCATGTCGGGCGGTACGCGACCGAACGTGGTGGCGGAGCACGCCGCGGCCGTCATAGACGTGCGCGCCCCGACGATGCGTCAGGCGGCGGAAGTCGAAGCCGCGCTGCGGGCACTGCAACCCCGGCGACCCGGGACGCGTCTCACGATCAGGGGCGGGTTCAGCCGTCCGCCGATGGAGCGTACGGCCGGGACGGCCGTGTTGTTCG
>JBOGIZ010000117.1:0-4833 GCA_050747805.1 Vicinamibacterales bacterium
TGCGGTATGGCTTGGTGTCGGTGAACTTGAGCGGATCGATCGACTGCAGTCCGGCGTCGTACTCCTGCCAATCGCCGTCGAAGAGCATGCGAAGGCGGTCGAGCGCACCTATCCGCAAATGATGCGCGCATTTCGGGCAGACGTTCAGGGTGGCGGCCAGGTCCTTGTTGTAGATGATCTCCCCGCAGGACGGGCACTTGACCCAGAGGCCCTCAGGCACGCGGCTCGGTTTGCCGCCCTGCGGCTCGATCGGCTTGCGGACCTTCTTGAACCAGGCGGCCATCGAAGGGATCGTATCAAACGGGGGTTATTTCGTCCGAGGGACGTAATAGCGGGTGCCGCGGCCCATCGTCCGGATCTGTTTGATCAGATCGTCGAGCGCGTCGTCACCCCAGGAGAGATCGAACTGCGAGGTTTCCACGACCAGGAGCGGCGTCGCGCTGTAGTGGAAGAAGAAATGGTTGTAGGCCTCGTTCAGCTCGCGAACGAAGTCGTCGTCGAGCGCCGGCGCATCGGGCTCGGTCCGCGTGCGCGCGCGCAGCCGGCGTCGCAGGACGTTGGTCGGTGATTGCAGGTAAATGACCAGATCGGGCGACGGCACGTCTGCCGCGAGCAGCTCGAACAGGCGCTGATAGATGAACAGCTCGTTGTCGTCGAGATTCAGATAGGCGTAGATCTTGTCGCGCTCGAACAGGTAGTCGCAGATGACCGTCTGGCTGAACAGATCGCTCTGGCGAAGGGATGTCTGCTGCCGATGCCGCGCGAGCGTGAAGAAGAGCTGTGCCTGGAAGGCCGCGCCCGAGCGCCCGGCGTAGAAATCCGGCAGGAAGGGATTCTCGGTCTCGTCGAGCACCATCGCGGCGTCGAGCCGCGCGCCGAGACGATCGGCGAGCGTCGACTTGCCGACGCCGACCGGCCCTTCGATCGCAAGGTAGCGAAACGCGTCCACCGTATGCTGCGGAGTATGCCACAGCGCGCGCGCTTCACCGTCTGCCGGACGTGCCTGATACTGTATCGGTGGTGCGAATCGAGTGCGTGCGCCTTCGGTTGATCCGGCTGCCGCTCGTCGCGTTTTTCGAGACCAGCTTCGGCCGCATGCGCGATCGAACGTTCATTCTGGTGTCGGTGACCGGCGACGGCGCCGAAGGCCTGGGCGAATGCGTCGCCGACGTCGATCCGTTCTACAGCGCCGAAACGAACGTGACGGCGTGGCACATCATCAGGGATTTCGTGGCGCCGCTCGTGCTGGGCCGCCGCTTCGATCATCCGCGCGACGTGTATCCGGCGCTCGCCCGTATCCGCGGCCACAACATGGCGAAAGCGGCCGTGGAGATGGCCATGTGGGATCTCGCTGCGACCACCGCCGGGGTTCCGCTCGGCCAACTCCTCGGCGGGACGCGCCGCGCGATCGTCTCCGGCGTGTCGATCGGGATTCAGGATTCCGTCGAGCAGCTCCTCGAGAAAATCGAGACCGAGCGCGCGGCCGGGTACCGCCGCATCAAAATCAAGGTGAAGCCGGGGTGGGACGTTGACGTGCTCGCGGCGGTGCGCGCCCGTTTCGAGGGCATCCGGCTCATGGCGGATGCCAATGGCGCCGACACGCTCGCCGACGCCGGCCATCTGGCGGAGTTCGATCGCTTCGAGTTGATGATGATCGAGCAGCCGCTCGAATACGACGATCTGCGCGATCACGCGGCGCTGCAGCGGCGTATCGAGACGTCGATCTGCCTCGACGAGTCGATTCATTCGCTCCGCGCCGCGGCGGATGCGCTCGACATCGGCGCCTGCCGTGTCATCAACGTGAAGCCCGGCCGTATGGGCGGCCACGCCGAGTCGGTCCGACTCCACGACCTCGCGGCCGCGCGCGGCGTTCCCGTATGGCACGGCGGTATGCTGGAGAGCGGCATTGGACGCGCGCACAACATTCATCTGGCGTCGCTCCCGAATTTCACGCTGCCCGGCGACATCGCCGCGAGCCGCCGGTATTTCGTTCCGGACCTCATCGATCCGCCCGTGGAAGTGCGCACCGACGGCACCATCCCGGTACCCGAGGGACCCGGCATCGGCGTGACTGTGAACCACGATCGGGTGCGGCACGCCACCATCGAGACCTGTGAGGTGAAAGCGTGATGGCCGACCGCGAACGGACTCCGCGACAGCGGGACGCGCGCGCGCTCCGCGCGGGATCGCGGTTTGTCCTCTGGAAGCGTGATGCGTCACATCATTCCCGGGCGGGGCATCCCGGCTGGCGGCGTTGCTCCTTCTTCACATATGCCCACTATGCTCGGTCGTCGCGCCGTGCCATCCGGTCGCCCCGCTCCGGGATTTATGCCACGCATCACGCTTCCGGGGGACTAGGCGCCGCGTGCGCGCTGCTTCTCGCCGCGTGCGCGAGCGCGCCGCCGGCGCCGCCGCCGGCGCCGACAATAACCGTCGATCAAAAGATGGCGTGGATTCTCCGTCTCGAGGATCAGCGCATTCTCCGCGCCGCCGCGGAGCCGATCGCCGCTCCCGTTGCGGCGCCGCCCGCGCGGAAGCGCAAAAACGCGGCACCGGTGCTGGCGCCGGTGGCCGTGGCGCCCGACCTGACCGAACTCCTTAAAGACAGCAGCGCCGCCATTCGGCGGCGTGCCGCGCTCGCCGTCGGCCGCGTCGGACTGCCCGAAGGCGCCGCCCCCCTGGAAGCGACGCTCACCGATGCGAATGCCGACGTTCGTCAGATGGCGGCGTTCGCGCTCGGCCTGCTCGCCGACACGTCGGCCGTTCCGGCGCTCACGACGGCGCTCCAGGATCCCGATCCGCTCGTGCGTGGGCGCGCAGCGGAGGCGCTCGGTCTCATCGGCGACGCTGCATCCGCCCCGGCCGTCGGGCAGATGGTCTCGGCGTTCATCAAAGCGGGCGCGCTCGCGGCCGTTCATCCCGACGACGAGCAGTGGCCGATGACGCCGCAGGCCGACGCCGTGCGGCTCGGCCTCTTTGCGCTCGTGCGCCAGAAACGCTGGGACGCGCTCCAGTCGACGGCGCTCGATCCGTCGGGCCAGCCCGTGAGCGACTGGTGGCCGATCGCGTACGCGCTTCAGCGGATCAACGATCCGCGCGCGGCGCCAGCGCTGCGGCGCCTGCTCGGATCCCCTGGGCGCTACACGCGCGCCTTTGCGGCGCGCGGTCTTGGAGGACTCAAAGATCAAGCGTCGGCGCCGCTCGTGATCAGCATGCTGCAGCACGCCGGCAACGATGTCGCCTTGCAAGTGTCGGCGATCCGCGCGCTCGCCCAGATCGGCGGCCCGACGGCGGCCCCCGCGATTCTGTCCGTGCTGACGGCGGACGGCACCGATCCAAACGCCGCGCTCGAAGCGGTCACGGCGCTCGGCGATCTCAAAGATGCGGCGGCGCTCCCATACATTCAGGATCGGCTCACCGACGACTGGCCGACGATGCGGGCGGCGGCGATCCGCGCCGCCTCGACGATCGACCCGCAGGGATTTCTCACGGTGTTGTCGGGCCTGGAGCCCGATCGGCAGTGGGTCGTGCGGGCCGCGGTGGCGCGGGTACTCGCGTCGGCTCCGGCGTCGCTCGCGCTCGAGCGCCTGCACGCGATGCTCAACGATCCCGACAAGCGCGTCGTCGCGGCGGCACTCGAGACGCTCGCGCGCATGCGCGCGCCCAGCGTGCCCGACGTGAACGAGCTGCTGCTCACGTCCTTGAAGGCCCCGGACGTCGGGGTGCGCACGGCGGCAGCCGAGGGCATCGGACGATTGAAGATGACGGGCGGCGCCGCCGCGCTTGCCGCGGCCTACGCGAACGCCGCGAGCGATCCGCCCGAGATGCGAAGCGCGATCGTCTCGGCGATCCATGCGTTCGGCCCCGCCGAGGCTGACGCCACCCTCAAGGCCGCGCTGGCGGACCCGGACTGGTCGGTGCGCCTCCAGGCGGCGGCGCTGCTGCAGCGCGACGATCCGTCGAGCGACCCCCGCCGCGCGATTCGCCCCGCGCCCGAGCCGCCGATTCTTGCGTATACCTCACCGGATCTCATCGCGCCTCAGTACTCGCCGCACGCCTTCATCGAAACGGCGAAAGGCACGATCGAAATCGAACTCGCGGTGCTCGACGCGCCGCAGACGTGCCAGAGTTTCATGGCGCTCGCGCGGAAGGGCTACTTCAACGGCCTGCAGATTCATCGCGTCGTTCCGAACTTCGTCGTGCAGGACGGCGATCCGCGCGGCGACGGGTCTGGCGGTCCGGGTTATACGATTCGCGATGAGCTGAACGGGGATCCGTACGTGCGCGGCACGGTCGGGATGGCGCTTTCCGGTCCGGATACGGGGGGAAGTCAGTTCTTCATCGCGCATTCGCCTCAGCCGCATCTCGACGCCAAGTACACGGTCTTCGGACACGTGGTGAAAGGCATGGACGTGGTCGATCGGCTGCAGCAGCTCGATGTGATTCAGCGCGTGAGGATCTGGGACGGGAAGGCCATGCAGTAGCGAGCGAGCGTCGCGAGCGAGCCACGCGGCCGGAGCGAGCCGGCGAAGCGGCGAGTGAGGACGCGTGTTGGGGAGTCTGAGGGGCGAAGCCCCTCGGCTAAAGCCGTACAGCAAAAACGGGGGCGACCGACGCCCCCGTTTTTGGCGGGTGGGCAGCTTACCGCTTCTTGCCGCCCTTTTTCTTCCCGCCCTTTGCACTCTTTTTCGCCATTGGCCTTTATCCCCCCCTTCGTATGGGATGCGTTCGCGAGAGCACTGACCGTATCGCGCCGCGGCTGTCATCCGGACACGCCCGGGTCTCTACGCTGCTCGTCGCCTTTTATCCGAGGGGCGTCGCCCCTCGGACTCC
>JBOGIZ010000118.1:0-4188 GCA_050747805.1 Vicinamibacterales bacterium
GGAGTCCGAGGGGCGAAGCCCCTCGGCTAAAATAATGCGAATTGCCGTCATCACGTCGAGTCCACCGATGGCGGAAGGCGGGCACATGGTGATCGCGCGCGAGCTCACGCGCGCGCTGCGCGAGAGCGGGCACGACGCCGAGATCCTCGTGACGCCGCAGAACCGATTCGGCCGGCAGGCGTCTGCGTATCTCGCGACGTGGCTGACCGACGTCACCTCGAGCGAAGGACGTCCGATCGATCAGGTGATCAGTCTGCGCTATCCCAGCTACGCCGTCCGGCATCCGCGCCATGTGTGCTGGCTCAATCACACGATGCGCGAGTACTACGACCTGTGGGACACCTTCAGCGCATCGCTCAGCCCACAAGGTCGGGCAAAAGAAGCCGTTCGAAAACGCTTCATTCACGCGGCGGATCGCTATCTGCTCACGCGCCTGTCGCGGTTATTCGTGCAGTCCCGTACCATCCAGCAGCGGCTGGCGATCTGGCCGTCGGTGACGTCGACGGTGCTGTACCCGCCCGCTCCCGAGCGTCCGTACCGCTGCGATGACTACGGCGACGAGATCCTGTTTGTCTCGCGGCTGACGCGTTTGAAACGGGCGGAGCTCGTCATCCGCGCGCTGGCGACCCAACAGGGCGAGGTGGTGCGGTGTGTCGTTGCGGGCGATGGGGAGGAGCGCTCGGCTCTCGAACGTCTGGCGCATGACATCGGTGTCGCGAGTCGCGTCCGGTTCACCGGGCGGCTTTCCGACGAGCAGCTGGTGACCGAACTCGCGCGTTGCCGCGCCGTTTGCTTCCCGCCATTTCAGGAGGATTTCGGGTTCGTCACGATCGAAGCGTTCAGGTCTCGCAAGGCCGTAATCACGTGCCGCGATTCAGGCGGCCCCGCCGAGCTGGTGCAGGACGGTGTCAACGGTGTAGTGAGCGAGCCGTCGCCGGACGCGATCGCGAGCGCCATGCGGCGTCTGCTCGACGATAGGTTGCTGGCCGAGCGCATGGGACACGCGGCGTACGAGAGCGGATCGCGGCTGACGTGGGGGGAAACCGTCAAGAAATTGGTGGATTGGTGAGTTGGTGAAGTGGTGAATTGAATTGGTGAATTGGTGAGTTGGTGAATTGGTGAATTGGTGAATTGAATTGGTGAATTGCGCGGGGCTACCGCATGTCGAATGTGAGGGCGCGTCGATCGCCAGGACGTAGTGTCCGGCGGACAGTTCCGCCAAAGGCAGCGTCGCGTCAAGCGCTGCTTCGTGACCGCCGCTCGTCCCGACGACGCCTTGATCATGCCATGCTCAGACGGACCGATCGGTTCACTGTCCACCTCACTTGCGCGGGCGCGTTTCGCAGTGTACTTCGGCCGGGGACCGTGAGAGAATTGGTGAGCCCGGACCCACGGTCCACGGATCACGGCCCACGGTCCACGGATCACGGATCACGGATTCGCCCATGCCCTACGCCACTGACCTTGAAGCACGCGTCGCCAAGAAAGCCACGAAAGCGATCATCGAGTACGGTCTGATCGAAGACGGCGACCGCGTCATGGTGGGATTGAGCGGCGGCAAGGACAGCTGGGCGCTGCTGCAGATCCTTGACGTGCTGCGGCGCCGCGCGCCGATCCGCTTCTCGCTCGTGGCCGTGAATATCGATTCCGGCTACGAGGGCTACGAGCACGAAAAGATCGCCGAGGCGTGCGCGGAGCGGGGCTGGGAGCTCCATATCGAGCACACGCACATCGGCGAAGCGATCGAGGACGTGCTGAGGCCCGACGCCACGCCGTGCTCGCTGTGCGCCAGACTTCTCCGCGGTGCGCTCTACCGTCTCGCGGACACCGTCGGGGCGACGAAAATCGCGCTCGGCCATCACGCCGACGATTTCATCGAAACGCTCCTGTTGAACGTCTTCTTTCAGGGCGCGATCAAGGCGATGCCAGCCCGCCTCGTCTCCGACGACGGTCAACATGTCGTCATCAGGCCGCTCGTGTACGTGCTCGAATCGGAAGCGCGAGCCTACGCGAAGGAGTCGGGTCTGCCGATCATCGGTTGCTGCTGTCCCGCGTGCGGCGACCTCAGTCTGCAGCGGCAGCGCGTCAAACGGTTGATCGCGCAGCTCGAAGTGGAGCATCCCGACCTGCGAAATTCGATGCTTCGCGCGCTCGGCAACGTCGCGCCGCGGCATCTGCTGGACCGTAAGCTCGCCACGAACGAGCGACGCGAGTCGAAGGGCGCGTCGAAGCCCAACAAAATCAGTCTGTCGGACGTCCAATATCTGCAAACGTCGGACGTCTAGCTTCAGGATGCGAACGTCTGAAGCCCCCAGAGATTATGGTGAGGTCAATGAAGCCAGCGAACGTGTGTGCGATTCTTGTGGCCGCGCTGATGACGGCGGCCATCCCGGCGGCCGCGCAGCAGCGTCCGCTCCTCACGCAGGACCCCGAAACGGTCGGCTCGGGCGTGGTCCTGGTCGAAGGCGGCCTGACGTACGGCCATTCGATCTTTTTCCCGGCGTCGGGCCTGCAGGGCAATCTGCTGCAGATGCCGCTGGTGGGCGTGAGCGTCGGGGTCAGCTCCATCGCGGAGGTACAGCTCGACGGCGGCCCGTACGATCGGCTGTCGATCACGAATCGCGCCGACGCGCCGCTGTCTTCGGTCGTCACCGCGACGGGCAACACGACGCACGATGTGGATGATCTCGTCTTTGCAACCAAGATCCGCGTGCTGTCCGAGAACCCCGGCAGGCCCTCGATCGGCCTGCGGTTCGCGACGAAGCTGCCCAACGCGAGTAACGAGAGCGGCCTGGGCCTCGACACGACCGATTTCCACGTGCAGGGACTCGTCGGCAAAACGGTCCAATCGGTCCGCATCGTCGGCAACATCGGCCTGGCCATCCTGGGCGATCCCACGCGCCCGAATAACCAGAACGACGATCTGGACTATGGCGTGTCCGTCGCGCGCGCGGTGCAGCAGGGCGTGGAGGTTGTCGGGGAAATCAACGGACGGGCGAGCACCCGCAGCGGCGTCGCGCCGCCGGGGACCGAGAGCCGCGCGGAACTGCGGATCGGCGGCCGTCTGACCCGCGGCACGGTGCGTCTCGACGCCGGGCTCATTCTGGGAATGACGTCTAGCGATCCGAGCTTCGGCCTTACGGCCGGCGCGACGTGGGTGTTCAAGGCGTTTACGGTGCAGTGAGGGAGGTGGGAGACTGGAGGATGGAGGTTGGAGGTTGGAGACTGGAGGTTGGTCTTGAAATTGCCCCCGCTGCTCATGCACCGGTCCCAGGCAAACACTTGCGGGCGGACGTGGCAGGAAGTGCAAGGATCCGTCTGGTGTGAGGGTGCAGAAATAGTGGGGAGTGATGAACCAGATCAAGAGTCACACGGACTTGGAGGCATGGCAGGTCGGCATGGAGATGGTCACGGGAATGTACAAAGTCACCGCGCGGTTTCCTGGTGAGGAGCGCTACGGGCTGACGGCGCAGATCCGCCGGGCGGCGGTTTCGGTGCCATCGAACGTTGCGGCGGGCCAGGGACGCGGCGCCGGGCGTGGCACCATCCATTTTTTGCGAATCGCACTCGGATCCTTGGCGGAAGTCGATACGCAACTCGAAATCGCGATACGTCTCGGATTCGTACCCGCGTCGGTTTGCGAGGACGTCCGGGAGCTGATGGTGTCCACAGGAAAACTTGTTTCAGGTCTACGTCGCGCGAAGTTGCGTCGCCTGGGCCTGTCGGTCAGCGCCGCACTCGCGATCTCAGCGCTACCGTTATGGCGGCTACTCTCGTAGCCGCCAGTCTCCGCCTCCAGCCTCCAACCTCCAGCCTCCAACCTCTACCCTCCATTTTTGTTATAGTTCCCGCCATGAAGTCCAATTCATGGCGCATTCGCATTCTCACATCTCTTTTTGCGGCGATCGTGCTCTCAGCGGTCGCTTTCGCGCAGCGTGGTGGTCCCGTCGGACCGCAGGCCGCGACCCATCCCGACCCGATGAAATTCCGCTACATGGGACCGGCGCCGGCCGGGCGCGTCGCGTCAGTCGCCGGCGTGCCCGGCGACCCGAACACGTGGTATCTCGGCTCGGCGTCCGGAGGTCTCTGGAAGAGCACCGACAACGGCGCCACCTTCGAGCCCATCTTCGATAATCAAGACGTCGCCGCGATCGGTTCGATCGCGATCGCGCCGACTGACCCGAACAC
>JBOGIZ010000119.1:0-3138 GCA_050747805.1 Vicinamibacterales bacterium
GCGCTCGCCATGCCATTGACACGCACCAGCCCGCCCGCAGCTCCGCGGGAAGCCTGACGGCGTGCCGGAACGCGGCGAGCAGCACGGCGAGCGCGAACGGCTGCATCGCGAATACGGACGGCGACGCTCCACCGCCGCCGGCGATGGATGCGTGAACGACGACCAGAGAGGCCGCCAACGCCGCGGCGACCGCGGCGACAACCGCCATGCGATGCACGACGCTCCGGCCCAGCGTCCGCGCCGCGAAATGGAATCCCGCGCGCGCGGTCGGATCGCGCGGCACGAACACGGCGCCGACGTAGTCCACCCAACGCGACCTGCGGCGCCGCGTCCGATCGAAGGGTGGCGGCGCGAGCCGCCTGGCGTTCCACGCAAATCCGCTGACCGCGAGCGCAACGGAAATCAGGAGTGCCGCCGCGGCGCGCCAGCTCAAGACGACGAACCGAGGCTTCGCGGCGCGATACTCGCTTGTCGCCAGACGCTCGTGCTGCGCGACCCGCGGCGGGAGCTCGGGCCTTGGCAGCGCGTCGATCAGGTGCCCGCCAATCGTCTCGTGGACCGCGACGAACCAGTCCGGCGGCAGCTCCGACCGATCGGCCTGCTGCTGCATGATCCTCAGGGCCACCCGCGACGAGGCCAGCGGCATCAACAGCAGCATCGTCGCGCACGATGTGAGAAGCGCCACTTGCAGACCGCGCGAGACGCGGCGGAAGAGGCTCGCGCCGAGCAGAGCGTGCACGACTTCGCGTACGGCGAGCGTCGCGGAGAATCCGAACAGACCGGCCGCAACTGACGCGGCCAGTTGCGCAGCCATCAGGACGACCGCCGTTCCAACGCTGGCGCGCAGTCTCGAGATGACAAGAACCGGATGCAGCACTGCGGGCGCGACCGTCAGCGCGGCAAGGAACACAGCCGCAAAGAGGACGATCGCCGTCAGCTTCGCGAGGACGATCGCCGCGCGCGGAATGGGAAGCGGCCCGAGGATGGCCGAATCGCGCGAATCGAATCCGAGCACGTCCCATTCGACCAGCGCCACGATGGACATCACCAGCATCGGCCACGCGCAAAACAGAAACTGATCGTCCAGCTCGATGACGGCCGTGGATCCTGGCGACGGAAACGGCGCCATCACGTACTTGATTCCCATGAACACGGTCACGAACATGGCTGCCGCGAAGAGTCCACCGGCGGCGGTCGATACGACCTGCATGTGGTCGGTATCCGGCGAGATCAGATCGTTTTCGATGAACCGGCGCAGAAAGACGCGCGTCAGAAGCTTTCTGCTACGCATGCTGGCTCACAACGTCCACGATGTCGCGCGCGATCGCGGACGGATCCTTGTCGGTCAGCTGCGAAAACACTCCTGCCAGAGACAGGGCGCCCGCCTGTGCGCGCAGCGCGTCGACGACCGACTCCGCGACGACGCGCCCCTGGTGCAGAATGACGACGCGCGTGCAGAGTGTTTCGACAATTTCAAGGACGTGCGAGCTGTACAGGATCGCTTTGCCGCGCGCGGCGAGCGTCTGCACGAGATTGCGAAGCACTAGTACATCGTACAGTTTGTGCTTTATGTTATTCACCGGTTCGTGTACTGTGGCGCCATGCCACGAGTCGCGCCGGCGATCACGCTGGATCCCGAGACCGAAACGATGTTGCGCCACATGGTTCGATCGCCATCGACCCCGCAGGCCTTGGCGGTCCGGAGCGAGATTGTGCTCGCCGCCAGCGAGGGCCAGTCGAACCAAGCGATTGCCGCCACGTTGCGCATCCCCGATGTGACGGCCGGGAAATGGCGCCGCGCGTTTGCCGCGTCCGGTCTGGAGGGCTTACACGACGCCCCGCGGTCGGGCCGGCCGCCGAAACACGCCGCCGAGGTGTGGCAGCGGATCCAGACCCGCGTCTGTGAGCAACCCACGGCCTACAGTCGGTGGAGTGTGCGAACGTTGGCGCGCGATCTCGGGTTGCCCCCCTCGACCGTGCATCAGGCGTTGGTGAGCGCACGGTTGCAGCCCCATCGGGTGCGCACGTTTACGTTCAGTCCCGATCCGGAGTTCGAAGCGAAACTCCTCGACATTGTGGGGCTGTACCTGCACCCACCGGCGCATGCGTTGGTCGTCTGCGTCGATGAGAAATCGGGGATTCAGGCGTTGGACCGGACGCAGCCGGGCCTGCCGCTGCGCGCGAGGCGGCCCCGGACGTGGACGAATGAGTACGTGCGACACGGCACCCAAGCGCTGCTGGCCGCCCTCGACATCGCCACCGGACGGGTGATTGGCCACGTGAAGGACCGGCGCACGTCGGCCAATTTTCTGCGCTTCATGAATGACGTCGTGAAGGCGTTTCCCGACCGCGACCTGCACATCATTCTCGACAATCTGAACATCCATACGAACGCCGCCGCGCAACGCTGGCTCAAGCGCCACCCCTCGGTGCATTTTCATCACACGCCGACGCACGCGTCGTGGGTGAATCTCATCGAATGCTTTTTCAGCATCCTGGGCAAGCAAGGACTCTCGCACCGCGTCGACCGCTCCAAAACGTCGCTGCGCGCGTTTCTCTTCGAGTACTTGGCGACGTACAATGAAACGAGCGGCCCCTTCACGTGGACGAAGGGACCGGACCACTTGCAGAGCATCATCACCGCGACGCAGGCCTATCAGCAGGCGTATCCCCATCCCCGCAAGCGGCGTCGCCGGACGGCGAATAACATAAAGCACTAACAGGACGATGTACTAGCGCGGAGGTGACGTCGAGCCCGGACTCCGGCTCGTCAAAGATGATGGCATCGGGATCGTGCAGCAGGGCGCCGATGATCAGCACCTTCTGCTTCATGCCCTTCGAGTACGACGACAGCGCCAGTTCCGCCGAATCGGCGAGCCCGAACAATTCGAGGAGCGCCGACATCTTGCGCTGCAAGAGCGCCGCTGGAAGTTCGCGCAGATTCCCGATCAATTCGAGATATTCCCGGGCCGAAAGAAACGGATACAGATGCGGCTCCTCCGGCACGTATCCGATTCGCGCGCGGAACCCGATGAGATCGTCGCGAACATCTTTCCCGTCGAACCACACGGATCCGGACGAGGGCTCTATCAGCCGCGTAAGCATCCGGCCCGTCGTCGTCTTGCCCGAGCCGTTCGG
>JBOGIZ010000120.1:0-11789 GCA_050747805.1 Vicinamibacterales bacterium
GGCGGGAGCGGCGCCGACACGCGCGGGAGCGCAGGCGGGACCGCAGATCTCCGCGCCAGGCGGCGACAATCACGACGTCTGGATCGATCCGACGAACGCCAACCGCGTGCTCGTCGCCAACGACGCGGGCGTGGCGATCAGCAACAACCGCGCGGCGTCGTACCGACATTTCCTGCTGCCGATTTCGCAGGTCTATCACGTGATGGCCGACAACGCCGTCCCGTACAACGTGATGGGCAACATTCAGGACAAGTCGAGCTTCCGCGGGCCGAGCCGCGGCGGCGGCGGCCGCGGCGGCATGGGCGTCGCCAATTGGGAAGGCGCCGGCGGCTGCGAGGACGCCTTCACCGTGCCCGACCCGGTCGATCTGGACGTCGTCTGGTCCGGGTGCGACAACGGGCGCGTCGTCCGCATGGACTACAAGAACGGCATGGCGCGCGACGTGAGCCCGTGGCCGATCACGAGCTACGGCTGGGCGCCGGCCGACATGAAATACCGGTGGGACTGGATCACGCCGCTCACGATTTCGCCGCACGACCACAACCGCGTGTACGTCGGCGCGCAGGTCGTGTTCATGACGACGAACGGCGGCCAGAGCTGGAAAGTGATCAGCCCCGACCTCACGACGAACGACAAGTCGCACGAGGGCAATTCCGGCGGCGTCACGTCCGACAACCTGACGACCTACGACGGCGCGACGTTGTACGCGATTGCCGAGTCGCCGCTGAAGGCCGGCGTGATCTGGACCGGCAGCACCGACGGGCAGGTCAACGTCACGCAGGATGCCGGCGCGCATTGGACCAACGTCACGAAGAACATGCCGGACCTCCCGTCGTGGGGCACCGTATGGAGCATCGCGCCGTCCAGGTTCGACGCCGGCACGGCGTACGTGGTCGAGAACCTGCAGCATCAGGGCGACTACGACGCGCTGGTCTACAAGACCGCCGATTACGGCGCGACGTGGAAACTGATCTCCTCGAGCGTGCCGAAGGGCGTCAATTCGAGCGCGCACATCATCGTCGAGGATCCGGTGCGCAAGGGCATGCTCTACCTCGGCACCGACAACGCGTTGTACGTGACGTGGAACGACGGCGAGCAGTGGACCCGCTTGCGCAACGATCTGCCGCCGGCGCCCGTGTACTGGATGCAGGTGCAGCCGACGTTCAACGACCTCGTGATCGGCACGCACGGCCGGGGCGTGTACATCCTGGACGACGTGACGCCGCTGCGGTCGTGGGATACGACCCGGTCGGACGCCTTTCATCTCTTCTCGCCGCGCCCCGCGTATCGTTTCCGCGGAACGGCGGATGGGCGCGAAAGCGAGCCGGACGCGCACGTCCAGGGCGAAAGCGCGCCGTACGGAGCCGACATCGACTTCTCGCTCACGTCGGCGACGCCGGACGTCCGGGTCACGATCACCGGGCCGGACAACACAGCGATTCGCACGCTGAAGGTCGCCGGGCATCCTGGGCTCAATCGCGTGTGGTGGGATCTGCGCTACGAGAGAGGCTCGTCGATCACCATGCAGGTGCCGCCGCTCTACGAGCCGTGGGCGCCGGCGCGCCGGCAGTACGCCGCGTATGGCACGCGCATTCCGCCGCAGGGCCCCGTCGTCGCCCCTGGGAAGTACACCGTGCGCGTGAAGGCGGGAGCGGCCGAGCAGACAGCCCCGCTCACCGTTCTGCCGGATCCGCATTCGCCGGGGACCGAGCAGTCGATCGAGGCGCAGGTGAAGTTCCTGCGTGAGGTGCTCGCCGAGATCGACGAAGTCGCCCACATGGGCAACGCGCTCGAGTCGATGCGGAAGCAGTCGCAGGATCTGATGGCGAAGTACACCGACGATCCACAGAAAACGACCGTCGTTCAGTCCGTGAAGACGTTCGAATCAAACTTGAGCACCGTGGAAGCCAAGATGATCGACCTGCGGAACACCGGGCGAAGCGAGGACGCGTTCCGTCAGCCGGTCCAGTTGTACGAACAGATCAGCTGGATGATCGGGCAACTGCTCGGCGCCGGCGGCTCGGGCGGCGCGGATCTCGGACCGACCGATCAGCAGGTCGCCGTCAACGACGGATTCAAACAGCGGCTGGCGGGAATCGCGGCACAGTTCAAGCAGATCACCGACAAAGACGTGCCGGAGATCAATGCGCAGCTCAAACAGAACGGCATCGCCGTGGTGATTGCGCCGACCGTGGCTCCGGCCGAGGCACCGGTCGGATCTGGCGGTTAGTTGTCCGGATGCTGCGCGGTCACACGAATGGGATGAGGCGGGGAAGTACTTCTCGACGTACGCGCGTCCGAGCAGTTCGCCGAGCATCGCGTCGATGAGGGACGCGCCCCGCTTCCACCGCGGCCTTTGCGTCGAGACGCCGCTCAGCGTCTTCGCGTAGTCGAATCGGTTGTCCACGAACCGCTTCGAGAGGTAGGGCGCCGCCTGGTCGGTGACGTGGAAGACTTCCCAGGCTTTCAGCGTCTCGAGCGGCGTGTCGGCGCAGAGGGCTGCGATGTCCTTGATCGCCGTCTTCTCGTTCACGATGCCGCGCTCGCGCTCGGCGATGCTCGACGCATGAAGCACTGATCCCAGTCCAGCCCGGGCGCGTAGGTCTGCAGCTCGGCGACCGTCATGGGGTTGTTGATCTTGTCGAGGTCGCGGCGCTCGGCGGCGGAGCGTTTTGCCGGCGCGCGAAGCGGGATTTCGGAGCGAAACGCTCCACCCATGACGCGCGACCAGATCCCTCCATCGCCCCACTACGCAAACGTCCGCGCGGGAGTTCAACGCGCGAGCGTCGTAACCAGGAGTGCCGTCGCAGACTTCCGAGAAAGTCGCAGCTTAGCATCGCCGCGGTTGACGGCGCGCCCCGCTGGAGCGCGGGATTCGCGCGCTATAATTCGGCACCTTTCAATGACTTCGCGTCCAGCCTATGCCGCTTAGTACGGGGACACGCCTCGGGACGTACGAGATCGTGGCCGCGATCGGCGCCGGCGGAATGGGCGAGGTGTATCGGGCGAAGGACGCGCGCCTCAACCGGTTCGTGGCCATCAAAGTGCTTCCGCCGGCGCTTGCCGCGGACCCCGAGGCGCGCGAGCGCTTCGAGCGCGAAGCCAAGGCGGTCGCCGCGCTGTCGGATCCGAACATTCTTGCGATTCACGACTTCGGCTCCGACGGCCCCACGGCGTATGCGGTCATGGAACTGCTCGAAGGCGAGACGCTGCGCGAGCGATTGCGCCAGGGACCGCTGCCGGTCCGCAAGGCCGCCGAGATCGCGCGCCATGTTGCGCACGGACTCGCCGCCGCGCACGACGCAGGCCTCGTGCATCGCGACGTCAAGCCCGAGAACATCTTCCTGACGACCGCGGGCCACGTGAAGATTCTCGATTTCGGCCTCGCGCGCCAAGTGCAGGTCGCCGCCGCCGACGGTCCGAACTCGCCGACCATCATCAAGAAGACCGATCCTGGCACCGTCATGGGCACGATGGGCTACATGTCGCCCGAGCAGGTGGCGGGCCGGCCCGTCGATGCGCGCTCCGACATCTTCTCGCTCGGCTGTGTGCTGTTCGAGATGGTGACCGGGCGCCGCGCGTTCGATCGTCCGACGGCGGCCGAAACGATGACCGCGATCCTGCGGGAGGATCCGCCCGACGCGACGCGCGCCGAAGGCCCGGTCCCGCCGGCGCTCGAGCAGGTGATCCGCCACTGCCTCGAGAAGCAGCCGGGCGAGCGCTTTCAGTCGGCGCGCGATCTCGCGTTCGCGCTGCAGGCGGCCGCGTCGGGATCGTCCGCGAGCGGAGCCGCCGCGGCCGTCAAGGTGCCAGGGGCCTGGCCCGGGTACGGCCCGGGTACGGCCCCCCGCGCGGCCGCGGTGCTCGCGGCGTGCGGGCTGCTCGCGGCCGGGATCGTCGCCGGCCATTACATCTGGCGCACGCCCACGGCCACCGCGTCGGACCAGCCTGTCACGTTCGAGCAGATCTCGGACGTGGCCGGTGTCAGTACCGAACCCACGCTCTCGCCCGACGGCAAGTCGGTCGTCTACGCGCATCGCGGCGGCGGCGACGACAACCTGTATTTGCTGCACGTTGGCGCGCGCAAGCCGATTCTGCTGACGCCGGATGTGCCCGAGGGCAGCAGCGAGCCGGCGTTCTCGCCCGACGGCGAGCGCATCGCGTTCCGCTCCGAACGAGAGGGCGGCGGCATCTTCGTGATGTCGTCGACGGGCGAATCCGTGAGGCGCGTCGCCGATTTCGGATACAACCCGAGCTGGTCGCCCGACGCGAAGGAGCTCGCCGTCTCCCGCGCGCTCTTCACCTCGCCGACCGATCTCAGCTCGGGCAACCTGGCTCTCTGGGTCGTGAACGTGGCGACAGGCGAGACGCGTCAGGCGCTGAAGAACTTCACGGTGATGCAGCCAAGCTGGTCGCCGCACGGTCAGCGCATCGCGTTCTGGGGCCTGCGCATCGGCGGTCAGCGCGACATCTACACGGCTGCGGCAGACGGATCGGATCTCGCGCGCGGTCCGAAGGACGTCACCAGCGACGCGGCTATTGACTGGAGTCCGACGTGGTCGCCGGATGGCCGCTATCTGTACTTTTCGAGCCGCCGAGGCGGCACGATGAATCTCTGGCGCGTGCCGATCGACGAAGCCTCGGGCCGTGTGCTCGGCCAGCCCGAACCGATTACGACGCCGACGCCATGGAGCGGCTACTTCTCGTTCTCGCGCGACGGATCGCGCCTCGCCTTCGCCACGCTCAACTGGCGTTCGACGCTGTTCAAGGTGGCGTTCGATCCCGTGCGCGGCATGGTCGCCGGATCCCCAATACCGGTGCTCAAAGGATCGCTTCCCATCCGCGATCATGACGTCTCGCCCGATCAGCAATGGGTCGTGTTCATGGAGAGCGGCCAGCGCGAAAGCATTCTCGTCGCGCGCATGGACGGCTCCGAGTACCGCCGCCTCACCGACGATGACTACCGCAATCGAAGCCCGGTCTGGTCGCCCGACGGACAGCGCATCGCCTTCTACTCCGATCGCGGCGGTTCGTATGCGGTGTGGACGATGCGGCCCGACGGGAGCGGACTCGAGCAGATGACGTCGGGCACCGTTGAGCCGAATTTTCCGTCGTGGTCGCCAGATGGGAAACAATTCGCGGCCTGGTCCCCTCTGCCGAAACCATGGTGGGGGGTGTTCGACGCGACCCATCCCGTCCGGCTTCCCGATGAATCGAGGCCGCAGCCCGACGCGAACTCGTCCTTCTGGGCGATGGGATGGTCCCCCGACTCTCAGCGCATTGTCGGATTGGTGATGAAGAAGGACGGCAGCCCGGCCGGCGTCGCCGTCTACGATCTCGCGGCGAAAGCGTTCACTCGATATCCTCACGTGTCTGCGTCCTGGGCTTCGCCGGTCTGGCTGCCGGACGGCAAGAGCTTCCTGGTGCGCGACAGTCGCGGCATCACCGCCGTCAATGCCGCGACCCAGACGGTCACCCTGGTCGTGCCGGTTGGCGGCTACGACATCGGGCGGAGCTCCGGCGTGACGCGCGACGGCCGCTGGCTCACCTACACCGAAACCGCCACCGAAGGGGAGATCTGGCTCGCGACGATGAAGCGATAGCCCTCGAGCTCAGCACGGCCCCTACGGCGCTGAACGTTATAATCCGACCTTCACGATGAGTTTGTCGGTTGGCACCAGACTCGGCGCATACGAGGTCGTGTCCGCAATTGGCGCGGGCGGAATGGGCGAGGTCTATCGCGCGCGCGATACGACGCTCAATCGCGTGGTCGCGATCAAAGTGCTGCCGGATCTGTTTGCCGCCGATCCCGAACGGCTGGCCCGGTTCACGCGCGAAGCGCAGACGCTCGCCTCGCTCAATCATCCGAACATCGCGCAGATTTACGGCGTGGAAGGACACGCGCTGGTGATGGAGTTCGTCGACGGCGACGACCTGTCTCACCGCATCGCGCAAGGCGCGATGCCGATTGAAGACGCGCTGCCCATCGCGCGGCAAATCGCGGACGCGCTCGAAGCGGCGCACGAGCACGGCATCGTCCACCGCGATCTGAAGCCCGCGAACATCAAGGTCAGAGCCGACGGCACCGTGAAAGTGCTCGACTTCGGGTTGGCGAAAGCGCTGCAGGGCAGCCCTGAAGCGTTGCGCTACGAGACCCAGGCCGCCGCGCAAGGCGTCAACGTCGCCAACTCGCCGACGTTCACCGCGCACGGCCGCCTTCGCGAGGGCGACGGCGGCCCAAGCACCCAGCTCGGGATGATCATCGGAACGGCGGCCTACATGGCGCCGGAGCAGGCGCGCGGCAAGGCTGTGGACCGCCGCGCGGACATCTGGGCGTTTGGCGCCGTGCTCTACGAGATGTTGACGGGGAAGCGCGCGTTCGAGGGCGACGAGATCTCGGACGTGCTCGCGTCGGTGCTGAAATCAGATCCCGCCTGGACGGCGATTCCCACCGATGTGCCGCCGTCGATTCGACGCCTGCTGCGCCGGTGCCTCGAGAAGGATCCGCGCAAGCGGCTGAGTTCGATCTGTGATGCTCGGCTCGATCTCGACGAGCAGGAGCCGGCGCCTGTGCCGCCGACCGCTGCGGTGCCTCCGCCGCCCGTTCGTCGATCCCTCGCGTCCTATCTGCGGCCGGCGCTGGTCGGCGCGCTGCTGACCGCTGCCGCGGCGCTGCTGGCGTGGTCCGCGAGTGGACCGCGCGCGAGCCATCCGCTGCGGCGCGTCTCGCTGCTGCCGCCGCCGGGCGAGACACTCTATCCGGACTCCACTGGCGTCGCGATTTCGCCTGACGGCACGATGGTCGCCTTCATCGTCGGCACCGTCGCGCGGTCGGAAACCCAGCTCTGGGTGCGGTCGCTCGATTCGATGACGGCGCGCCGCCTCGAGGACGCCGACGGCGCGAGCCTTCCGTTCTGGTAGCCAGACAGCCGCCGCATCGGTTTCTTCACGACGTCGAAGTTGGAGACGATCGCCGCGTCGGGCGGCCGTGCGCAGATGGTCGCCGACGTCGTCGGTGGCGGACGCGGCGCGGCATGGAGTACATCCGGAATCATCGTCTACGCCAGAGACGCCGGCGGACCGCTGTATCGGATCCCGGCGACCGGCGGCACACCGGTGCAGGCAACCACCCTCGATGCCTCGCGCAAGGAGTACGGGCATCGCTTCCCGTCGTTCCTGCCCGACGGCGATCACTTCACGTACGCGTCGCTGCCTGGGCGTGAGGGCAGATTCGACATCTTTGTCGGATCGCTGTCGAGCTCGGGACGCACCTCGATTGGCTCAATGGAGAGCGCGCCGGTCTATGCGGATCCCGGCTACCTTCTCTACGCGCGCCAGGGCGTCCTCGTCGCGCAGCCGTTCGATGCGAAAACGCTGCAGACGAGAGGCGATTCGTTGACGCTCGACGACGAGCCGTCGATGATTCTGGATCCGTCGACGTCCTATACCGCGGGACTGGCGACGTCGATCTCGGCGACCGGATCGCTGGCCTATTACACGGCGCCGTCGGTCGACACGGTCGCGGAGTGGTACGACGCGCTCGGCCGGAAAACGGGAACGCTGGCGCTGCCGCCTGGGCACTACGACCACGCGACGATCTCCCCCGACGGCACGCGCGCCGTGGTGGTGCGATCGACCTCGCCATCCGAATCGGCGTTATGGCTCGTCGATCTGGCGCGGGGCGGCGCATCGCTCCTTTCAACCGGCCGCGGCCGCAATGATGCGCCCGTGTGGTCGCTCGACGGCAGCAGGATTGTTTTTGCCAGCGACCGCACCGGACCGCAGGATTTCTATGTCAAAACCATCGGCGACGCGACGCCGGAGCAGCTGCTCTACAAGTCGAGCGTGCTCTTCAAAGGGCCGACGTCGTGGTCGTCGGACGGCCGATGGATTATCTGCACGCAGCTCAATCCTGGCACCGAGCAGGATGTCATGGCGTTGTCGATGTCGGATCCACACGAGCTGAAGCCGCTCGTGATGGGTTCGACGCGCGACGATGCCGGGCCACTGTCGCCGGACGGCCGCTGGCTCGCCTATTTCTCCGACGAGACGGGACGTTATCAGTTGTACGTGCAGTCGTTTCCATCGCCCGGCCACACGCTGCAGGTCTCGGAGGACGGCGCGATCGGCGCGTGGTGGACGGCCGACGGCCGCCAGCTGCTGTTCGTCGGCGATGATTTGCGGACGCTTTCGCGCGTGGACGTCACCCCCGCCGGCGAGGCCTTGCGAGTGAGCGCCCCGGTGGTCTTTGCCACGCTTCCACCGAACATTCTCTGGGTTGATGCCACTCCAGATCGGCAGCACTTCCTGGCGCTCGCCCCCGAACGCACGGGAACAGGTTCCATGACCGTCGTCGAAAACTGGCGTTCGGCGCTCGCCAGCAAATAGCCGATGACGCTGTCCCCAGGATTCCATCTCGGGCCTTACGAGATCGTCAGCGCAATCGGCGCAGGCGGCATGGGTAGCGCCTGCGGCCCGAGCGGCGCGCGGACGCGCGCCGCGCTGAAGAAAGGGAACCGAGCCCATGTCGCTTAGTACGGGGACACGACTCGGAGCGTACGAGGTCGTGTCCGCAATCGGCGCGGGCGGCATGGGCGAGGTCTATCGCGCGCGCGATGCGACGCTCGACCGCGACGTCGCGATCAAAGTGCTGCCCGAACTCTTTGCCGCCGATCCCGAGCGGCTCGCTCGATTCGCGCGTGAAGCCCGGGCGCTCGCGTCACTCAATCATCCGAACATCGCGCAGATTTACGGCGTCGAGGAATCGGGGCCGACTCACGGGCTCGTGATGGAGTTCGTCGACGGCAAGGATCTGTCCGAGATCATCGCGCAGCACAAATACTCAGCGCCTGCGGCCGTCGCGCCGAGCGCGTCCGCGAGCCGAGGCATGGCCTCGAGCGGGGGTGCGGCCGAGCGAGCGACGAGTTTGCGCTCGAGCGGCGGTGGCGCGCCGGGAGCGATGAGTGTCCAAGACGCACTTCCGATCGCGCGACAGATCGCCGACGCGCTCGAGTACGCGCACGAGCAGGGGATCGTCCATCGCGATCTGAAACCGGCCAACGTGAAGGTCCGCGAGGACGGCACGGTGAAGGTGCTCGACTTCGGCCTCGCGAAGGTCGTCGATCCCGCGACCTCGATGACGGACGCGATGAGTTCGCCGACGCTGACCGCGCGCGCGACCTCGCTCGGCACGATCATCGGGACCGCGGCCTACATGTCGCCCGAACAGGCGAAGGGCCGCGCGGTCGACAAACGAGCGGACGTGTGGGCCTTCGGCGCCGTGCTGTACGAAATGCTGACCGGCCGCCGCGCGTTCG
Organism: Vicinamibacterales bacterium; assembly: GCA_050747805.1. Lineage (GTDB taxonomy): Bacteria > Acidobacteriota > Vicinamibacteria > Vicinamibacterales > 2-12-FULL-66-21 > JAICSD01. Next base: position 9,318 of record JBOGIZ010000120.1, read on the forward strand.
ACGGCGAAGACGTGACCGACACGCTCACCGCCGTGCTGCGAGATACGCCCGACTGGTCGGCGCTGCCGCAGTCGGTGACGCCGCGCCTGCGCCGCCTGATCGAACGGTGTCTGGAACGCGACATCAGGCAGCGGCTTCGCGATATCGGCGAGGCGCGCATCGAGCTGTCGAAGATCGAATCGGGCGCACCAGATACAGCGTCGATACGCATCGTCACGCCAACCGAGGTTCCTCGCCGTCGCGGATTGGGGGTCGCGACGGTCGCCGGTCTTGCGATCACGGCAGCTCTTGTCACCGTTGCGGTGACGTGGTCGCTCCGATCCGCCGCGCCGCCGCCATCGCCGATCCGCTTCACGATTTCACTTCCGACTGGTATCCACCTCAATGGAACGTCGCGCTCGGTGCTGACGGTGAGCCCGGATGGACGACTGATCGCGTATACCGCAAATCAGCCCTCTGGGCTGTACCTGCGCGGGATTGACTCGTTCAACTCGACGCTGATCAAGGGCACGGAAGAACACGTCGTCCTGGGGCCGGTGTTTTCGCCAGACAGCCGATCGATCGTGTACTGGGCCTCGCTCGAGCAGGCGCTGCAGAAAGTGTCGATCGATGGTGGCGCACCGGTCACGCTGTGCCAGACCGAACTCCCGTCGGGTTTGTCGTGGGGGGACGCGGGCATCGTGTTTTCAAATCAGGAGGGCGTCTTCAAGGTCTCTCCTGACGACGGCGGCGCGCCCGTGCAGCTCGTGAAGACTTCACCATCCACGTTCATTTTTTCTCCGCGTCTGCTGCCCGGCGGCAAGGCGCTCCTGTACACCGAAGCGGCGGCCAGCGGCGGCACCGAGCGATGGGACGCCGGCCGGATCATGGTGCAGCCGCTATCCGGTCAGCCAAAGGTCATCATCGATCGCGCCAGCGACGCGCGATACGTCGCCGGCGGCTACATCATCTTTGCCCGCTCGGGGCTGCTGTATGCCGCAGCGTTCGATGTCGGCACGTTGACCGTGACCAGCGACGCCGTGCCCGTCGTGGAAGGCGTGATGCGCGGAATAGGCACGTTTGGATCCGGAACGATCAATCTGAGCGTTTCGGACAACGGTGTGCTGGCGTACGTGCCCGGCCCGCTCTCGCCGATCGCGGCGAACATGCAGATCGCCCGCTTCGATCTCACGGGCGGCGGGACACAAGCGATTCCGTTACCGCCGGGTCCCTACCAGACGCCGCGCGTATCGCCAGACGGCCGCCGGATCGCGTTTATCGTCGATGACAGCCGAGATGCCGATGTGTGGGTCTACGACATCGGCACCGATCGCGCGCCGCGCCGGTTGACCTTCGGCGGCAACAATCGATCGCCGGTCTGGTCGCCCGACAGCGCACGTATCGCCTATCGCTCTGATCGCGACGGCGGCATGTCCATCTATTGGCAGACGGCCGACGGCGCCGGCGCGGCGGAGCGGCTGACGCCGGCAACGAAAGGCACGGTCGACTGGCCGGACGCGTTCAGTCCTGACGGCCGATTGCTGCTCTTCGATCGCGTGATCGACGGACGGATGACGCTGTGGCAGGTGTCGATTGGCGACCGCAAGGAATCACCAGTGGGAGCAATTCATTCGACGGAGTTGACGGGCGCCGTCTTTTCGCCTGACGGCAAGTGGATCGCGTACGCCGCTCGTGAATCGGGACAGAAAAACGCGCTGATGGTCGGCACGTTTCCCCCGAGCGCCGCAAAATACCAGGTGTCGTTGCCCAACGAGGACGGGCACCATCCCGTGTGGTCGGCCGACGGGAACGATCTGTTCTATACGCCCGGTCCGGGCAATCGCATCGCACACGTCGCCGTGACGAGAGGACCGGCATTTGGGTTCGGTTCGCCAACCGCGCTCAACCGTCTGTTTATCAACACCGCCGGAAGCGCCGATCGTCCGTACGACATCATGCCCGACGGCAAACAGTTTCTCGGCGTGACCGACGTCACAACCGATCCGGCGCGCACCGATTCAATCAACGTCGTCGTGAATTGGTTCGCCGAGCTGCGCGCAAAGGTCGGGAAGTAGCCGCGCCGCGGCATTTCAGTTTTCCGCTGTTTCGCATACGATGCTTCGGGAAGGAGACCTCATGATGCGTGCCCGAATACTCTTGGGATCGTCCGCGGTCTTGATCGCCGCGAGCCTGGTTGCCGTGTCGGCGCAGCGAGGACCGGCCCCCACGCCGCCCGATCCTGCGATCGCGACAATGGTCAGCCGGCTGGCGCTCGATCATTTCAAGACCACGCTGAAAGGCTTGACCCAGTTCGGCGATCGGCGCCAGGGGACCAAGCGCAATCAGGACGCCGTGGAGTGGATCGCCGCACAGCTCAAGAGCGACGGGTACGACGACGTCGAGCGCGTGACGTACACGTTTCCGCCCGCCACGCGTCCGTGCGGGCCGAGCGTGCCGGTCACGACGCCGCCCCCCGCGCGAGCCGGCGGCGCC
>JBOGIZ010000121.1:0-1772 GCA_050747805.1 Vicinamibacterales bacterium
CGAGCGCCTGTGCCGACAGGCGGCCGGCTAGCGCGGTCGCGGCCGGGAACACCCCGACTTCGAGTACGGTCGGCCCGGCGGCCGGCAGCCCGATCGTGAGCAGGTGCTTGCGACGAGCGGGGTCGATGCGCATCGACATGTCTCTCAGCCGCGGCTTCACCCGCCGCTCGTTGCGCACGATCGTCGCCAGCAGCGCCGCGGCCAGAAACAGGCGCGCCGCGACTGTCGAGAACGCGGACCCGCGCACGCCGAGCGCCGGCATCCCGAGATGGCCGAAGATGAGCATCCAGTTGCCGGCCGCGTTCACGACGTTCGCGGCGACGAGCGCAATCGTGACCGGACGCACGAGTTCCATCGCCTGGAGATACCGCCGCGCCGCGACGTAACAGAGGAGCAGCGGCAGGCTCCAGTCGAGAATCGCGAGGTAGGGTCGGCTCAGCGCCAACACGCCCGGCGGCAAGCCCCACGCTGCGAGCGACCAGTCGAGCGCCCAGACGACGAGCATCGATGGAACCGCGACGATGACGCCGAGCCAGAGACCCTGCACGAGCCAGTGGTGGCACGCCTCGATGCGCCCCGCGCCGAACGCGTGCGCAATGAGCGGATCGAGTCCGAGCATCAGGCCCATCGCGAACACGCTGACCGCGAAAAACAGCATGCTCGCGAGTCCGACCGCTCCAATCGCGTCGGCCCCAAGGCGGCCAACCATCAGCGTATCGACGATCCCCATCGCGACCCACCCGATCTCGGCCATGATGACCGGCACGGCGAGCACGATGGTCGGACGAAGTTCGCGCCGAATCAGCGAATAGGAGGTCGGAGACAGAAGGTAGAAGGTCGAAGAAGATCTATTCTAGTGCAGTGATCGCGAAATGGCTCGCGCGGCCGCTCTCGACGCGACTCAAGGTTGCCGCGGCGTTCGCGCTGATTGCGGCGATCCCCGGTCTCGCGCAGGAGCAGCCGCAAACGCTCTCACTGCTGGGCGCGCCGCTCTACGCCCCGCCGGTAGCCGGCGACGCGCGCGCGCGAATCGAGAGCGATCTCGCCTCGGCGCAGGCGGCTTTCGAGAAGGATCCGTCGAACGTCGATGCGGCGCTGGCGGCCGCGCGCGCCGACATGGCGCTCGGGCACATCGGAGACGCCCTCGAACTGCTCACGCGCGCCAGAGAAGGCAAACCCGACGATCCGCGGCTGCTCGTCGAGGCGGCCGGCGATCTGATCGTCAACCGGAAATTCGACGCCGCGGAACGCGACGCGCGCAAAGCGGGCGAGGGGGCGCCTGGCGCGAGCTGCGTCCTGGGATTCGCGCTGTATCTGAAAGCCGATTATGCGCACGCCAAGGGCGCGTACGCCGCGTGCCGCGATCCTGGCGTCTTCGCGTATCTCGCCGATCGTTTCACCGGCGGATCCACGGTCCCGCGCCCGAGCGTCCCCGACACGCCCGCCTCGACCACGCCGCCGCTGCGATTACCCGGCAGCCTCGTGCGCGGCGACACAACAGAAAAACCGCTCACCGCGGCGTATCTCGACGCGGCCGAGCGCCTCGCGTCCGGCAAACGCAAAGACGCGCGCGACCTGCTCAAGCGCATCGTCGAGAAGCACATGGCCGAATGGATGACGCCGGTGTATATCGCGGCTGAAGCGGACTACGCGAGACTGGCGAAGCGGGTGCCGAGGAAAAGAGACTAGAGAAGTCGTCTCGTAATCGCCCGTCGCTACGCGAGTGAGCGTCGCGAACGAGCCACCGGAGCGGAGGGAGCCGAGCGAAGCCG
>JBOGIZ010000122.1:0-1960 GCA_050747805.1 Vicinamibacterales bacterium
GTCTGGGGCGAAGCGGAACTGCACGGCCGCACGTTCGCGGACGCCGTGCACGAATACGCCCGCACGTTCACGCCGCCGAACAAGGCGAGCCGCGCCGTCGGCCGCATGAAGCGCGCCGTTCAATCGGGCGCCGAGGCCGGCTTCCTCGAAGGACTCGCGATCGAGCGCGAACTGCAGCAGCTCCTGTTCCAGAGCGAAGACGCGAAGGAAGGGATCGCCGCGAGCCTCGAAAAACGGAAACCGGAGTTCAAAGGCCGCTGAGACGCCACGCGCTGTCCCGCTGACACGGGCCCACGGCAGTCACGAGGATCGCCAAGAAACAAAGATCACAAAGACAAGTACCTGAAATAGGATCTTTGTGTTCTTTGTACCTTTGCGATCTTCGTGCAAGCCGTCGGCGCGTGATGTCGGCGCGTGAGGCCGTGACCAGCGTGACACCATGACCACCACAGCCATCGACCACAAGAAGCTCCTGATCAATAACGAATGGCGGGATGCCGCGAGCGGAAAGACGATGGAGATCGTCAATCCCGCTACCGAGGACGTCATCGCCACGGTCGCGGCCGCCGGGACGGCGGACGTCGATGCCGCCGTCGAGGCCGCGCGCGCGGCGTTCAACGGACCGTGGAGCAGGATGTCGGCCCGCGAACGCGGGCGATTGGTGAGCAGGCTCGCCGATCGGCTTCTGGAGAAAGCCGACGACATCGCGCGCCTCGAGACCCTCCACAACGGCAAGCCGATCTTCGAGTCGCGCCAGATCGAGATTCCCGCCGCCGCCGAGTGTCTCGAGTATTACGCCGGATGGTCCGACAAGGTGATGGGCGAAACGATCCCGGTGAAGGGAAACTATCTCACCTACACCCTCCGCGAACCGCTCGGGGTCGTCGCGGCCATCGTCCCCTGGAATTTTCCGCTGCTGCTCGCCGCCTGGAAGGTCGGGCCGGCGCTGGCAACCGGCAACACCGTGATCTTGAAGCCCGCCGCCGAGACGCCGCTCACGGCGATCGCGCTGGGCGAAATCGCGATCGAAGTGGGGCTGCCTGCCGGCGTGCTCAACATTCTCACAGCTCCTGGCGCCGAAGTGGGACAGGCGCTTGTGGCGCATCCCGGGATCGACAAGATCGCGTTTACGGGAGGGACGGCGACGGGGAAGGCCATCATGCGCGCCGCCGCGGACACGCTGAAGCACATCACGCTCGAGCTCGGCGGCAAGTCGCCGAACATCGTGCTGCCCGACGCCGACATCGATGCGGCGCTGCGCGGCGCGACGACCGGCATCTTCTACGGCAAGGGGGAAGTCTGCGCCGCCGGCTCGCGGCTGCTCGTCGCGAAACAGATCAAGGACGAGTTCATGGAAAAGCTGGCCGCGCGCACGAAGAAAATGGTCGCCGGCGATCCACTGGACCCGAAGACGCGCTACGGCTCGCTGGCGTCGAAGCGGCAGTTCGACAACGTGCAGCGCCACGTCGACACGGCCAAAAGGGAAGGCGCGACGCTCGTCGCCGGCGGCGCCCGCGCGGATATCGGGACCGGCAGGGGGTACTTCTACCAGCCAACCGTTTTCGATCGAGTGACGCCCGAGATGACGATCGCCCGTGAAGAGATTTTCGGTCCGGTCCTCGCCGCGATCGAATTCTCCGATCTCGACGAAGCGATCGCTCGTGCGAACGACTCACAGTACGGTCTCGCGGCCGCGGTCTGGACCCGGGACATCAAGAAGGCGCACTACGTCGCGCAGAAGCTCCAGGCCGGCACCGTGTGGGTCAATACGTATAACGTCTACGACACGGCCGCGCCGTTCGGCGGCTACAAGGCGAGCGGGTTCGGGCGCGAAATGAGCGCGCATGCGATCGAGCACTACACGCAGGTGAAGTCGGTGTGGGTCGATCTGAACATGTGAGTCGACCCGTGTCGGTGCTAAGTGCTGCCTTTCACAATTACGGCGACATTCGGCCGCCGA
>JBOGIZ010000123.1:0-3551 GCA_050747805.1 Vicinamibacterales bacterium
CACAAAGAGAGCTTCCTCTACACGCGCTTTGCCGAAATCTGCGAAATCATGCGCACCTACGACGTCAGCTTCTCGCTCGGCGACGGTTTGCGTCCAGGCTCGATCGCGGACGCCAACGACGCGGCCCAGTTCGCCGAGTTGAAGACGCAGGGCGAGTTGAACCGCATCGCGTGGCAGCACGACGTCCAGGTGATGAACGAAGGGCCGGGCCATATTCCCATGCATCTCATCAAGGAGAACATGGAGAAGCAGCTCGAATGGTGCAACGAAGCGCCGTTCTACACGCTCGGTCCGCTGACGACCGACATCGCGCCCGGCTACGATCACATCACGTCCGCGATCGGCGCGGCCATGATCGGCTGGTATGGGACGGCCATGCTCTGCTACGTGACGCCGAAGGAGCACCTCGGACTGCCGAATCGCGACGATGTCAAGACCGGCGTGATCGCCTACAAGATCGCGGCGCACGCCGCCGATCTCGCGAAAGGGCACCCCCGTGCGCAGGCGTGGGACGATGCGCTGTCGAAGGCGCGGTTCGAATTCCGTTGGGAGGATCAGTTCAACCTGGCGCTCGATCCCGTCACCGCGCGCGCGTACCATGACGAAACGCTGCCAGCCGACGGCGCCAAGGTCGCGCATTTCTGTTCGATGTGCGGACCAAAGTTCTGCAGCATGGAGCTGACCCAGCAGCTGCGCGCGCAAGCGGAAGAGGGAATGGCCGAGAAGTCGGCGGAGTTCAGACGGAAGGGCGGCACGATCTACCTCGGACAGGAGTAGTGTGACACGGCGTGTCGTCGCGGCCGCTTGCTCCGTCGAGTTGTCTGCGGCGTTGCCGCTGAACTCTTGAACAACTCCCGTCATGCCTAAATGCACACCGATCGGCGTTGCCGCCCTAAGCAGTGCGGTGATTCTCTCTGCCTGCGGCACGATGAAAGAGCCCGCGGCCACACCAGCGCCTGCCGGCGCGCTCGAGGCACGCACGCACGAGGATCTCAACGCCGTGCTTTGGATGCAGACCGCCGTCGAGTATCGCGCGTCGGCGCTGCAGGCGTACCATGCGGCGCGGGTTGCGCTTGACGCCGCACTGGCAGATCCCGGCGAAACCGCGGCGATCGAGCAGACGGGCGACTTCTCGGCGCTTCCGCCGGCAGTTGTCGTGGATCTCGATGAAACGGTCATCGACAATTCGGCCTTTGAAGCGCGGCTGATCGTCGACTCGCGTCCGGGCAAGCCCGCCGTGTACACCGAAGCAGGATGGGGCGCATGGATCGACGAGGAAAAGGAGCGGCCCATTCCTGGCGCCGTGGAATTTCTGGACTACGCGCGCAGCCGCGGCGTGACGCCGATTTACATCACGAATGGGAACGCCGCCGACGGCGGCGAAGCGGCGACGCGTGCCGCGCTGAAGCGACTGCAGGTGCCGCTCGACGCCGGCGACGCAGCGCTTCTCATGCGCGGAGAGAACGGCTGGAATTCGCCCGATAAAGGTGCCAGACGCGCGTACGCCGCCCGCCGGTACAGGATTCTGCTGCTCGTTGGCGACAACTTCGAGGATTTCGTCAGCGTGTCGCCAAACGCCCGCACCGTCGACGGTCGCGCCTCGCTGGCGGCGAAGTACTCGGAGCGATGGGGCACGAAGTGGATCGTGCTGCCCAATCCGACATATGGATCGTGGGAGCAAGCTGTCACGATGGGCCTGCCATCAGGCAACGAGAACGCCGCACTTGCGCGCAAGTATGCGACGCTCCGCCTCGACAGGTAATCTGGCGGTCGGGGGCAGCGTCATGTACGTGAAGCAGGTGGACCCGACACCCGATCGGTAACGCCCTCATGCGGGTCTCGGCCGTTCGGCCCGCGAGTGTCACCACATTCCGGCAAGGAGACTGACGTGAACTTCATGATGATCGCGGCGCTCATAGTGACGCTCGTCGCCCAGGCGGCGCCGCCATTGCCGTCCGGCGGCCCGACGCCGGGTTCGACCGCGTTGCTGGTCGATCGGGATCCAGCGCAGGCACGATCCGTCCTCCAGCAGGCGCTGCGGCATTCGGATCCAGCCGTGCGCATGATCGCCGCCCGCGTGGTCGGAAACGCGCCGTTCCGCGGGATGAGCGCCGAGCTGCTGTCCGCGCTCGCTGTCGAGCGCGATCCCGCGGTGGCAGCAGAAGATGTCCGTGATGTGCTGCTGACGGATGCCTCCGGTGAGTCGGCGATCGAACCGCAGCTCCATCGAATCGGGGCAGGCGCGGCGCTCGCCTACGCGGAATGGCTCGGCAGGACGCAGCCGGAAGGACTGGCGCAGAAGATCGCCGATCTGTTTGCGCTTGCCCCGGATGCTGGTTTCGCGTTCACGCGCATCGTCCGCATGTCGGGCGCCCTGCATCCCGATGCCAGAGACCAGGTGTATCGCGCATGGCTGAAGGTGGCGCCGCAAAGCGCGTGGCGGTCGCTCCTCTATCAGGCATTCTCCGGATCGGCGGCCGGCCCGGCAGATGTGCTGGTGAGTGCGCTGCAATCGGATCGCGCCGATATTCGTACTGAGACGGTCTGGTTCGTCGTCGGGCGTTCGCAAATCCCCGACGTCGTCGTTGATGCCGCACTGCCGCCGACGGGGGCGGCGACTGTCGATTGGGAGTTGTACGGTCGTGAGCTGATCGCGCGCCACTACAAACACATCGAAACGCCGGATCGCGCCGAGTTTCTCAAGTCCGCGCTCGGCCACGCGGTCTTCGGCGCGCTGAATCTGCGGAGAAATCCTGACGTCAGCGCTGCGGAGAAGATGGTCCTCGAGACCGTTCCCGCAGCCGGCATGGGCGAATTGGATCCTTGGTTCCCGGAGAGCGCCATAACGGCATCATCCATCGCGGGCGGCGAAATCGCGAGTCTGCTCGCGGCCTCCAACTGTGAGCCGAAATCCGACAGTACCGGCGCGGCGGTGATTACCTACGCAATGGACGGCCGACCACAGAAAATCGAGCTTTCCAACCTAGGACTGTCGCCTGCGTGTCAGGTCGCGCTCACGACGTTCGCGCGACTGAACAGCGAAGAGCCCTCCCATGCCGCGAACGAAGGCACGCAGATGTTGGTGCTGCCATTCGACAAGGATGCCTTCGGATGCATCGACGAGGCATTCGAGGGGCGGACGCAGTACGTTCCGCCGCCGCGAGTAGATGGGCACCGTGTCACGGAACCGACGATAGTACGGGAACCCACGAAAGTGTACTATCCGCCTGATGCACAGCGGCAGAGAATCCAGGGTACTGTGATCATGGAAGTCATCGTCAGTTCACGAGGGTGCGTGCAGCATGCGAGCGTCCTACGCGGCGTGTATCCGTCGGTCGACGCCGCCGCCCTGAACAGGATCATGCGCACCGAGTTCACGCCGCCAACGGTGGATGGGAAGCCATCGCCGATCCTCATGACTCGGACCATCAATTTCGCGCTGACGAAGTAACCTAGCGGTTGGAGCAGCCGTCTGACGACAGGCTCGCGTACCGAAACGCGAGTAGGCGATGGCGGCGCCGACGGCCGGCCATGGTTGCGAAGATCAAGGC
>JBOGIZ010000124.1:0-3582 GCA_050747805.1 Vicinamibacterales bacterium
GCGCGATCGAGCGCGTTCTGCAACGCTTCCCCGCCGCCAGAGACGACAATGCGGTGCCCGGGGCTGGATGGAAGCGCGGTGCACAGCGGCGTCACGTGATACGGATCGGGCTCGGCACCGCGCGATGGGACGATCGCCCCGATCGCGATGACGAATGCCGCGCAGAGAGTCGCGAATGAGCGGACGGCGAAAATGCGCATGATCGATGGTCAGAAAATGCGGCGCAGCTGCGCCTTGACGCCGCGCGGCACGCTGAGGCCGAGACGCTCGGCCGAGTCTTTTGCCCGTTTGATCAAGAGGCGAAGTGAATGCGAGCGTTCATGCCGGCGCTCGAATCGCGCAAGCAGCGCCGTCTCGAGCACGCCGTCGGACGGAAGCCGCAGCCCGTCCTTTTCGCCAACGTACGTGCCGCATCTGAGTTCCGTCAGCACCGCGTCCCGGTCATATCCGTCGCCGCTCAGCACCGTGAGCAGGCCTCGATACTGGCGCCGCCAGTGCAGGTCCTGGCCATAGAAGGCCCGGATGGCGGGCCGACGCTGCCGCAGCCGCTCCAACAGCGCGAAGGTCGCCGGCCGCGGCGCGTAGCGGCCGTCGTACTTCGAGTTCCATACTTCGATACCGTCGGGAAGCGGATCGAACCGCTCGATGCCGTCGAATGCGGTGTCCTTCGGATGCGCGATGACGGCGAGACCGCCGAGCTCCATGATTTGGGCGATGACCGTTTCCGGGTCGACCGAGTTTATCGGCGTCGTCACGCCGTACCCGAGGATGTGCATGCGATCCGTGCACGCGTACTCGAGGCCGGAGATAAACTGAAACTGCTCGTCGGAGTGCTGCTCGCAATCGCGTCGGTAGTCGGCGAAGCGCTGCTCGTCGAACCAATCGGCGTGATCCGTCACGCAGGCGAAGCGGCAGCCGGCGTCGAGATAGAGGTCCCGCAGCTCGGCGATGCTGAACTCGCCGTCAGAATACGTACTATGAATGTGAAGGACGCCTTTCACCATTCCAGATCTCCGCCTTGCGGCTGGACCTCCGTCGCGGCAGCTTTCGAAACAGGAAGTCGAGCCAATCGCCAAGCTCCGGCAGCGGATCGCGCCACGAAAAGTTGTCGTGATAGGTGCCTGGAACGGGCGTCAGCTCGGCGGCCAACGTCTGAAGCCGCGCTGGGAACAACCCCGGGTAGCCGGCAGGCGCTCCCGTCCACACCTCAATGAGATGCCTGAGGTCTCCAAGCAGCCATCGGCATCGCACGCCGGCCCGCCAAGTCGGCTGCGGTCCAGGGTCGCGCTCTTCGGCGAGGGCGGCGACAAGGGCTGGAAAGTCGACGCCGGCATAAATCGCGAGGGCAAGCGAGTTCCAGAAGCGGCCGTTGACCTCGATGAACGTGGGCGTGCCGTCGGGCCGCATGCGGAACTCCACCATCGCCACGCCATGCCAGTCGAGCGCGTGAAGAATCGCGAGCGCGGCGTTTCGGACGCGCGCGTCGGGCGAAGAACTCTCGCGCAGCGAACTGCCGGACCCCGTCGGCCGCACGTCGCGGATTCGTCGGTGCGCGAACTCGGCACGAACGCGGCCGCGATCGAGGAGCGCGAAGTATCCGACGCCGGTCCCTTCCACGAACTCTTGCACGAGTGCCGAACGACAGCGCGACGCGAGAACGTTCCACGCGGCGAGGAGCTCGGGCTCGTTGCGCGCATAGAGCGGCGCACCCGTCGTCCGCGTCGCCTCGCCGACGAACTCCTGGGAGCTGCGCGGCTTGACGACGACCGGGAAGCGGAGTGCGTGCGCGCACTGGTGCGCCTCGTCATCGCTGCCGATCGTCCGGGTGGCGGGAACGTCCACTCCGAGCGATCGCGCCAGTTCGGTTGTCTGCTGCTTATCGAACGCCCGCACGACTGTTCGATGATCCGGCAGGACGAGGCGGCCGCCGGCGCGGATGACCGCATCCCGGTCCCGCGAAAGCGGCAGCGTCGTCCTCTCGGTCATCGGCAGCACCAGTGCGCCGGGTTCGGACTGGAGCCGGACAAGCATGGCCCGGATAAATGCGTTGGCATCCTGCTCGGGACTTGGGTACACCAACGTTCCCGCGCAGGCGCGCGACCAGCCGGCTTTCGACCAGGATGTGTCGGCGCCGACGAGCACGCGATGGCCGGCTCGTGCCAGCGAACGCACGGCCGCCACCGCCTGGTTCTCGTTGCCATCGAGTACGACGATAGTCATGGCGTCGCCGCGTGGGCCTCGCCGACCGATGCCACCGCCGCCTTCAGCGCAACCGTGCGAGCGACGCGGCCGAGCACAGCCGTGAATGCCTGCGCCACTGCCGGCCAGTCATGTCGAGCTGCGGTGTCAGCGGCAGCAGTCCCGATCTGCTGCCGGCGCGTCTCGTCCTGCAGCAGGCGGATGATCGCGTCGGCAAAGTTCCGTGCGGAATCTGCCAGCACGATATCGCTGCCGTTGACAACGTCGAGCCCCTCCGCGCCGATCGACGTCGATACAACCGCGCGGCCCGCGGCCATCGCCTCGAAGATCTTCAACCGCGTGCCACCGCCGATTCTGAGCGGCACGGCAAACACCGCCGCTTCTTTCAGGTGATCGACGACGGAGGTCACGGTGCCGGTCACTTCCACCGAATCGGACGCCAGCGCCCGCACGTGCGCACCGGGGTTTCGGCCGACGATGCGGAAGCGCGCGGATGGAACGGCGGTGCGCACCGCCGGCCAGATGCCGCGACAGAAATAGTCCACGGCATCGGCGTTCGCCTCCCAATCCATCGAGCCGAGGAAGACCACGAGCGGATGTGCGGCTCGAGCGCCGGCCGCGATCCGGTACTGCTGCACGTCAACACCGGTCGGCACCACGCTGATGTGCGAAGGGTCGACCATCGTGGACATCACCTCACGGTCGCGGTCCGACACGGCGATCACGTGAGCGAAGCGGCGCACGGCCGCGCGCTCGTAGCGCGCCATCTTCGCGGCCTCGAAGGCAAATGCCAACCGCTTCGCCGGGTTCCGCTCGTGCGCGGCTTGCCGGCGCCACAGAACGGATTCGACGTTGTGCTGGAACAACACGGACGGGCAGGTGGAGACGGCGGGGAAATTCAGCGACGCCGACAAAAAATCGCACACCGCAATATCGAAGCGTCTGTCAGACAGGCGCTGCGCGACCGCCTCTGTCACGCGTGATGACGTGAATTTCGTGACGGCATAAGGCGCCGGCGACAGCGTGCGCGGCGCGTACTGCCAGACGCTCGCGTCGGGAAGGGCGGTGTGAAGCGGCTCGGCGTTTGGCAGGCGGTCGCGAATCTCCTTGTCGTAGGCCGCGTCCGGTTGTCCGCCGTAGTACGAGAGGAGCACCAGCTCATGCTGCGCGCTCAGCTGACGTAACAGATTGTAGGAGCGAATCTTGCCGCCGGTGTCGACCGGCAGCAACTTGCCAGCTTTAACCCAGAGGATTCGCACGGGAAAGGCTCAGCAAATACGGTACCGCGTTCATGCGACGGCGGTTTGTGCGGCCTCGGATTCGACAGCCGCCTGCTGCATCAATGCGGCATAGGCGTCGATCATCCGCGTCGCCGAGAAGAGG
>JBOGIZ010000125.1:0-5711 GCA_050747805.1 Vicinamibacterales bacterium
GTGCGAGAGGTACGCGCCGAGCGCCGAGAGCGCGACGTACTCGAATACGATTCCGCGCACGAGCCACGCAGCAAGCTGCAGCGGCAGCACCGCGAGCCCGACGAGCGGAACGAACGCGATCAGGCCGAGGCCAGCGGTCGCGAGAATCGATGCCGCGGTCGCCAGCACCGCGGCCAACAGGACGACGCCGAAAACGGCCCCGACTTCGCGCAGATGGCCCCACACGAATCGCAGCGCGAGCTTCGCTCCCGTGCGGACGCTCACGTCCTCGACCGCGACCACCATCTGCGTCATCAGATAGAAGAAATTCACGATCGTGATCCACACGACGAGCACGCTCGACGCCGCGGCGGCCACCGCCGTCCAACCCAGGAGCAGCGCCGAATTCTCGGCGAGCGCATATCCGCCGAGCACGAGCGCCAGATAGAGGGCCGCCGTCAGCGCGTACACGATGAGCAGGGCGAGCCCGATTCGGATGTACCTCCGACTGAGCCGCGTACATCCCGCCAGGAATGGATCGATGCCGGTCACGGCGGCGCGCTTCAACGCGGCCAGCCGCAGCGGAGGCTTCTCGATCGTTCCCGCCACGCGCTCCGCTTCGGCAAGCTGCGAAATCGTCCCGCCCTTGACGACGAATGTCAGGATGGAGCCGCCAATCAGGACCAGCAGTCCGGACGCGACAAATGCGGCGAGCGCCGCCGGGCTCGCCGTCAGCGCATCGACGATCCCGGTGACGATGTCGCGCGCGTCGCCGCGCAGCAGATCGCCCAGGCCGGTGTCGAGCAGCAGCGCAACCAGAAAGGCCCCGCCGACGATCGGTACCGCGAGCAGGAACTTGAGAACGGATTCCGCGACGAACTGAATGACGACGAGCGGCCAGTTGGCTGCGGCAAGCAGCACGCCGCGCTTCAGCGCGGCCTTGAGGCCGGGCGTCTCGGGCATGTCTGGGACAGTCCACTCTAGCAGTCGTGTATTCTGCGAATGAAACAGGATCGCCAGAACCGCCGTGGTCCAACCTCTTGTCCAGCCGCGATACACGCGCCATCGCCGCGTGAGCGTCCTTCGCCTGCTCGTCGCGGGCTGCATCATCGCGCTTGCCGTGCTGGCGGCCGGCGCCGCCGGCGAGCGGATCCGGTTCGGCCGCGACGACGCGGCGGCCGAGGCGCTCGTGCGGCAGAGCGTTCGCCGCGACTTCGCCGCGATGACCGCGGAGGTCCAGGCGCTGGCGCGCGCCGCGGCTGACGACACGAACGTGCCCGCGAATATGATGCGGGACCCATCCGACGAGAACGAGGGGACGCCGCTGCTGTTTGACGCCGCCGCGCGCGTGCGCCTCAGGGGAATCGACGCATCGCTGGTCGCCGTGACGATTTACGACGCGCGCGGGACCGCCCGCGCCTGGGCCGGCCGGCCGTCCGATCTCGCGCCCGACCGGACGCGATCGAGCGCGGCGCTGTTCGTGGCGACCTCGCCGCTTGGGCTCCGTCTCGTCTACCTGCAGCCGATCGTCGGCGCGGCGCCGGATCGTACACGTCTCGGCGCGGTCGCGGTCGAGCACGTGCTGACGCCAGCACCGGCGCCGTCGCTGCTGTTGACGGCACCCGCCTACGTGATGCCGCGCGATCGCGCATCGGTCCTTCTCCATCCATACAGCGCGGGACCGCCGCCGCCGGACGCCTTCGTGCTCTCGGGCCCTGATGGGGCGCCGCTGCTCGACGCGTCAATCGCGCCGGGCGATCTTGCCGCGGGCCGATCGCGTTTGCGGCACGAAGCGGCGGCGCTGGCGATCGCGGTGCTCGCCATCACCATCCTGCTGATCTCCGGCCCCCTGCTCGATCGGCGCGCACACACGACGTCGCCCCGCGTGGAAATATGGCTGACGCTCCGGACGCTTGGCGTCGTCCTCGCCGGAGGCGCGGCGCTGGCGGCTGCCTTCCTGACCGCGCGGACCATCATCGGGGGATCGGCCGTCGTGCAGACGGACAACGCCTTCACGCTCCTGTTCGTCGGGATCGTCGCCTCGGGGCTGCTCGCCGTCCTTGTCCCAGGCGCCATCCGGCTGCGCCTCGCCCGGCGCAGCAGACGACGCGACCCCGCGCGCGCGCCGGTGTCATTCGCGCTGCTTCAGCTCGCCTGTGGGGTGGCGATCGCCGCAGTGCTGGCGGGATTCGAATACCTGCTTGCGACGCGTGTCGATCCGACAGCCGTCGACGTGCGGCATTTTTCGCTGCATCCCTACAATGTCGCGCGCCTGACGACGCTGTACGCCATTCTCCTGACGCACACCGCGGCGCTGTGGACGGGCGCGCTCTGCGCCGCCATGGCCCTCGGGTGGTGGCGCGGTCAGCGGCGAGCGCGCGGATGGTGGGCGGTGGCCGCGTTCCTGTGGATGCTGCCGGCGGTTGCGCTGGTGCTCGCGGCAATGAAACGCGGGTGGACGCTGCCCGGTTCGGCCGTGATTCTCGACGCCGCGGCCTGTGCCGCGGTGGGCCTGATCGCGCCGGCCCTGATCGCGTGGTACCGCCATGCCACGATCGCGTCTCGCATCCTGGCGCTGTTCATGGCGTTTCTGCTGCCGGCCCTTCTCGTCTATCCGTCGGTGCACTTCTTCGACGAGCGGTCGGTGCGCCGTCTGATCGAGACGCAGTACGCCGTGGAAGCCTTGAATCGCCCCCAGGCGCTGGAGGACGCGCTACTTCAGGCCATGGCGGAAATCGATCGCGTGCCAGGACTTCCGTCGCTCGTCGAGGACGCGTCGACGTCGCCGAGGAGCGACACGGCCTTTCGCATCTGGAGTCAGACAGCGCTCGCACGCGAGCGGTTGACGAGCGTCATCGAGATCTACGACGCGTCGGGCCGGCCCGCAAGCCGCTTCGCGCTCAATTTTCCGCAATACGGCGGCGCTCCCGATACCGCGCCGGTCGGCGTCGGATGCCGGTGGGACGGTCCGCTCGGTGAAGCCGAACCCTTCGGCGGGCAGGAGCGCCAAACGCTGCTCGCGCAGCGGGGCGTCTGCGAGAACGGCCGCCGCGACGGAACGCTCGTCGTGCACGTCATGTTCGACTATCGGACGCTGCCGTTCATGAACTCCCCGTCCGCGTATCTGGACCTCTTCAGCCCATCATCGTCGGCGACGCGCCTGGAGGGGCTGCCCAGCGGCGACGTCGATTTCGCGGCGTACGGCTGGGGCCTCACCGCCATTTACACCTCGGGCCAGACCCACGATGCGTGGCCCCTCGACCAGCAGACGTTCGAACGCGTCTACCGATCGAGGCGGCCATTCTGGACGACGCTGAAGAAGGGCAACCGCACCTACAACGTCTATTTCGCGAACGACCGGCTGTTCATCTATGCGCTCGGCTATCCGCTGTCGGGCGTCTTCGATCATCTCGTGCGGCTTGCGGAATTGACGACGCTCGCGGCCGTCGGCTACGTGATCATTCTGATCGGCACGGCGCTCTTTACATGGATCGCGCGCGCCGAGCCGCAGACGGGCCGCGCCCTGCTCCGGGAGATCCGCGCGAGCTTCTATCGCAAGCTGTTCATCGCGTTCGTGCTGGCGTCGATCGTGCCGGTGCTGACGCTCGCGCTCGTGATTCGCGCGTACTTCGCCGGACTGCTCCTCAACGACATCCAGGGAGAAGCCTCGCGCACCGCGGCCGTCGCGCGGCGCGTGATCCAGGAATCCGACGCCCTGCTGCGCACGGGCAACGAAGCCGTCGCGCCGTTTGGCGACGACGTGATGGTCTGGATCAGCCAGCTGATCAATCAAGACGTCAACATCTTTGACGGACCATCGCTGTTTGCCACGAGCGAGCGCGATCTGTTCGCATCGGGTCTGCTCCCGACGCGTACGCCCGACGACGTCTATCGCGCGATCATGCTGCAGCGCCTGCCGAGTTTCGTGACGGAAGATTCGATCGGAGCGGCGCCGTACATGCTGGCCGCGACGCCCGTCAGGACCGGCGGCCGCAACGCGATCCTCACCGTGCCGCTCGCGTTCCGGCAACAGGAAGTCGAGCGGGAGATCGACGATCTCGACCGCGGCGTGCAACTCGCGGCGCTCTGTTTCATCCTGCTCGGCGCCGGGATCGGGCTCTCGATGGCCGAACGCATCGCCGATCCGGTCAGCCAGTTGACGCGCGCGACCGGTCGGATCGCGCACGGCGATTTCGACGCACGGATCGCCGTCCGGTCAGCCGACGAGCTGCGGCGTCTCGTGGACGCGTTCAACGGAATGGCCGCCGAGCTCAAGGCGCAGCGCGATCAGCTGGAGCGCACGCACCGTCTCGAGGCGTGGGCGGAAATGGCGCGGCAGGTCGCGCACGAGATCAAGAATCCGCTCACGCCGATTCAGCTCTCGGCCGAGCACCTCCGCCGCGTGCACGCGGACCGCGGCGAGCCGATGGGTGCGGTGCTGGAAGGCTGCGTATCGTCGATTCTCGGGCAGGTCCGTCTCCTGCGGCAGATCGCATCGGAGTTCTCGAGCTTCGCCTCGTCGCCCACGGCGCGGCGCGCGCCGGCGGACGTGGTCCAGCTCGTCAGGGACGTCATCGAGCCGTACCGGGGCGGGCTCGAAGGGCGCATCGCCGTCAGCAACGACGTGCAGCCGCCGCTGCCGCTCGTCGTCGTCGATCGCACGCTCGTGAGCCGCGCGCTCGCCAACATCATCGAGAACGCACTGCACGCGATGCCGGGCGCCGGCGAACTGCGCCTGTCCGCCCACCGAGAGGACACTGAGGTCATCGTCCGCGTCGAGGACACGGGTGTCGGTATGGATGACGAAGCGCTCGCGCGAGTGTTCGAACCGTACTTTTCGACGAAAACGACGGGCACCGGGCTCGGACTACCCATCGCTCGACGGAACATCGAATTGAGCGGCGGCGCGATTGGCGTCGCGAGCGTCAAAGGCCGAGGCACCGTCGTGACGATCAGATTGCCGGTGGCGGATCCGGAGGCTCCGGGCCCGACGGCGGCGGCGGTGTGACGGGCAGCGGTGTGAGAGGCGCTGTCGCGGACGGCGCTGTGGCAGGCGGCCTGACGGGCGGCGCCGGCCGGCGGCGCAGGCGCTGATAGCCATACATCGCGAGCGCCATGAGCACGTACGCGTACGACAGCACCACGAGCGCGATGCGCGGAATCCACACGATCAACGCAAGCGGAACGACGACCGCAAGGAACAGGAAGAAGGGCGATCGGCGCCATCCCACATCCATCGCCTTGATGCTGCGGAACCGGATCGTGCTCACCATCAGAAACGCGGGCACGAGCATCAGCGCGATGCAAGGAATCGCCACGCGGACGTTCTGCAGACCCCACGGGTACATGAACACCGTCGACGCCGTGATCGCCGCAGCGGTGGGGCTGGGCAGACCCACAAAGTACCGTTTGTCGCTGATGCCGCTCGTCTGGATGTTGAATCGCGCGAGGCGCATGGCCGCGGCGGTCACGTAGATGAACCCCGCCGCCCAGCCGAATCTGCCGAGGAGCCACAAGCCCCACGTGAACGCGAGAATCGCGGGCGCGAGTCCGAACGACACCACGTCGGCAAGCGAATCGAGTTCGGCGCCGAACGCCGACTGCGAATGCGTGAGGCGCGCGAAGAATCCGTCGAGCGCATCGACGATCATGGCGATGCCGATGAGCACCGCGGCGGTGTCGAAATCGCCGCGCGTGGAATACACGACCGAGGCGTAGCCGCAGAGCAGGTT
>JBOGIZ010000126.1:0-2520 GCA_050747805.1 Vicinamibacterales bacterium
TGTTTGGGGCGCGCGGGGGGGGCCGGCGCGGCATCGCTGGCGGCGCCTCCGTGATTGAGCCGCGCCAGACGTTCGAGGAGCGCAAGCGGCTCCTCCGGCCGGACACCGCGTTCGACAGCGCTCGCGAGCAGCCGCTCGGCGCTGGCCGTGTCGCCGCGCTGAAACGCCGCCATGCCTGTTTGGAGAAGTTCTTCCGCCTCGCGCTGGCGTTCGGCGATCGCGCTGCGCGCGCGTTCGATGTAGGCTCGTGCCCGCGGATGTCCGCGATCGAGGAAGAGCACGCGCGTCCAGACGCTGATTGCGAGTTCGTGCTGTCCGCTGAAATAATGGTCGAGGCCGGTGAGCAGCAGATCTTCGATGTGCGAGTCGCGGCGGACTGAAGAGGCGTCAGAACTGTCCGAATCGCGCAGCGGATCTACCATCACCACGACCTATGTCAAAATCGCGCATCGCCGCGCGAGCGAGCGCCGCGAGCGAGCCACGCGACCGGAACGAGCCGGCGAAGCGGCGAGCGAGGACGCGTGTCGGGGAGTCCGAGGGGCAACGCTCCTCGGACAAAGTCGTGCCGGATTATACAGGTTCTGATGGCAATCATCGAATGTATTCCCAACGTGAGCGAGGGGCGGCGTCCCGACGTGATCGAGCGATTCGCGCGCGCGATCCGGGATACGGCGGGTGTGCGGCTCCTCGACTACTCCTCTGACGCGTCCCACAATCGGTCGGTCTTCACGATCGCCGGCGATGCGGAACCCGTCGCCGCGGCCGTCGTGGCCCTCTTCGAGCAGGCGATCGCACACGTGGACCTTCGCACGCACAAAGGCGAGCACCCGCGTCTCGGCGCGGTCGACGTCGTCCCGTTCGTCCCGATTGAAGGGGCGACGATGGAGGATTGCGTCGCGCTGGCGAGGCGCGTCGGCGAGCAGGTGTCGGCGACATTCGGCGTGCCCGTCTATTTGTACGAAGACGCGTCGTCGAATCCCGCGCGGAAAAATCTCGAGGATATCCGCCGTGGGGAGTTCGAAGGGCTCGCGGCGAAGATGCAAACCGAAGGCTGGGCGCCTGACTACGGTCCGCGTACGCCGCACCCGAGCGCCGGCGCGTCGGTCGTCGGCGCGCGCATGCCGCTCATCGCGTACAACATCAATCTGAGTACGAATCGGCTCGACGTCGCGAAGAAGATCGCCGCGGCTATCCGGCAGAGCAGCGGCGGCTACCGGTACGTGAAGGCCGCAGGCTTCAGCCTGATCGACCGCGGGATCGTGCAGGTATCGATGAACCTGACGAACTACGAGAAGACGCCGATCTTCCGCGTGTTCGAAACCGTGAAGCGAGAGGCCGAGCGCTACGGCGTGACGATCCTCGAGAGCGAGATCGTCGGCTTGGTGCCGGCGGCGGCGCTGAATGCGGCGGCCGAGTACTACCTGCAGATCGCGGGGTTCAAAGCGGAACAGGTGTTGGAGAACAAGCTGCGGTCAACCGGCGGTCAATGACGAATGCCGAATGACGAATGCCGAATGCTGAATGACGAATGCGCGTCAATGACGAATGCCGCACGCCGAATGCCGAATGGATGTCAGACGACTCTGAAGTCGGACGACTTTTCCGAAGCGTGCTCGCCGTCGGTAGCGACCAACCGTAATCGGTAGCGTCCCGGCGCCAAACCGCTCAGGCTGATTGTCTGGTCGACCTGACCGAGCGCGACCTTCGGCGCCTTCAAACGAACCTTCGAGGCGACGACCTCCGCGGGGGCGATCGGCACCAGTGAGGACTTCATGACATGCTCCGACGAATCGAGCATGTCGAGCGTCACGCGCGCCGGTTCGGATCCTTCGCCGACGGCCGCGAAGACGCGGATCGCGTCTGCCGGTGAAAACTTCCGATCGATTCCGATTATGTTCCGATCGGCGCGACCGAGGATCGGGTCGCCAAGCGATGCGGGCCCATCAGCCGCGTCGATACCCAGAAATAGAGAGCCGTCCTGCGCGCGCCGCAGACCGATAAACGGCGTGCGGACTTGGGGGCCCTGTCGCGGGAGGCGTCGCTCCCAATACGCGGCTGTGCTGTCGCTGAAGACCCAGTAATTCCCAGGCCACATCATGAAGCTGCCGCCAAGCAGCATGCAGACACGCGAAGCGGTCTCCGCCGCGTGCGTATGGCCGAACATGTGCGGAAGCAAGATGCCTATAGCCCAAACCAGCCAGATAAGATTCAATCGGCGGCGGCCGCGCGCAAGCTCCGCCTCATCGCTCGACCTGCGCGCGACGAGGCTGCCCACGAATATCAAGGCGCCGAACACGATGAGGACGAACCCGTTGACGTCGTAGCCCGGAAACCGCAGCGCCGTGGCTCCGAGAGCCAACATCCCGAGCGCCCATTTCCGCGCCGTCAGCCGAGCCAGGCGATCTTTCTCGGTTTCCAGACGGCGCGCTTGCTCGTACGGGCTGCGGAATCGCCGCG
Source organism: Vicinamibacterales bacterium (assembly GCA_050747805.1). Taxonomy (GTDB): domain Bacteria; phylum Acidobacteriota; class Vicinamibacteria; order Vicinamibacterales; family 2-12-FULL-66-21; genus JAICSD01. The sequence goes on from JBOGIZ010000126.1 coordinate 2,458, forward strand.
CCAGATTCGGGCCGACCGACAGCACGGCTTGCGACCAGTACCAGTGAGCGGCGCGCGCGGGAT
>JBOGIZ010000127.1:0-2790 GCA_050747805.1 Vicinamibacterales bacterium
CCTGCACGCCGGCGCACCCGATCGATGATCTTCGCGTGGCCGCGGTGCAGGCCGTCAAAGTTGCCGAGCGCCAGCACGGGATTGTGCCAGCGCGGCGGCGGGTCGTCGGGATAATACGCGGCATTCAGCATGCAGCAGTCGGCATTGACACGACGAGTCCATCGTGCGCGAGACTCATGGATTCGGGAAGCCGGGCGCACGTGTCCTCGTGCCGCAGATCGTGACACATGTGCGTGAAGCAGGTCTGGCGCGCGCCGATGCGATGCGCGGCGTCGACGGCTTCGGCCAGCGTGAAGTGCGTCGGATGCGGTCGATCGCGCAGCGCATCGATCACAACGAGGTCGAGGCCTCCAAGCAGCGGCCACGCGGCATCGTCGATGCGACTGCAATCGGTGAGATACGCGAACCGACCGATCCGGTATCCGAAAATCGCCCGGCTGCCATGCCAGAGCGGAATCGGCTGGACGGCCACGCCCGCCGCCTCGAACCGCCCGTCGATCGTGTGCAGCTCCAGGTCGGGCACGCCGCCGCCCTTTGGCGCCGCCGGATCGAACACGTACGAAAACGTCCGGCGAATATCGTCGAGCGTGCGGGCGTCGCCATAGCATGCGAGGGAGGATTTCTGCAGCCAGTTGAACCGGCGCAGCTCGTCGATCCCGAGCACGTGATCGGCGTGGCCGTGCGTGAAGAGTACAGCATCGATGCGGCGGATGTCCTGACGCAGGGCCTGCAGCCGCAGGTCGGGTCCCGCATCGATCAACAGCCGCGCGTCGCCATGCTCGACGTAGACCGAGACGCGGAGCCGGTTGTCGCGTGGATCCGTCGAACGGCAGGTCGCGCAGTCGCACCCAATCATCGGGACGCCGTGCGAGGTCCCGGTGCCGAGAAACGTGACGCGCATTATGGTTCGATGATGCGCTTGTGCCCCTGCTGCGTCTCGACGTAGCGCAGACGCAGTTCGTACAGCAGATCCTCGAGCACCTTGGCCTCGGCCGCGCTCAGGTTACCGCGGGTCTTTTCCTGCAGCATTCCCAGGATCTCGATCATCTGGCCGGCGGCGGCGAGATCGGCGTCCGGACGCTCGCCCGTCGACGGGTCCGCGAGATCGCCGAAACAGATCGCCGCCATCTGCCCGAGGTGCACGATGAGTCGGGCGAAGTTCTCATCCAGTTCGTCGGCGTAAGTCACTTCGCGATGCTAGCATGGGCCACGGGCCACGGCGCACGCACCACGGATTGCACGGATCACGGATCACCGGCCACGCAATACACGGAGTACACGGACTAGATGCGGAGTCAGGCGTCGGCCGGATCGGCCTTTCAGCAACTCGTCGATATCATGGCGCGGCTGCGCGGGCCGCGGGGCTGTCCGTGGGATCGCGAGCAGACGTTCGAATCGCTCCGTGCGTTTCTGCTCGAGGAAACGCACGAGGTGCTCGAAGCCATCGATCGCGGCGATCTGGATGCGCTGCGCGGCGAAATCGGCGACCTCCTGTTCGAAGGCGTCTTCCTCGCGCAGATCGCGGCGGACGAGGAGCGCTTCACCATCGCAGACTCGCTTGACGCGATCGCCCACAAGCTGATACGCCGCCATCCGCACATCTTCGATCCCGAGGGACGTCCGCTCGCCACGCCGACCGAGGTGCACCAGCAGTGGGAGCAGATCAAGGCGAAGGAGCAGGCCGAAGCGGGAGAGCGCCGGTCGGTGCTCAAAGGACTCGCGAGGTCGCTGCCGTCGCTCCTGCGCGCCTACGAAATCGGCACGCGCCTGGCCGCCGTCGGGTTCGACTGGTCGCGCGCCGACGATGTCATCGCGAAGATCGAAGAGGAGGTCGCGGAGCTGCGCCGGGCGGCCGAATTCGAAGGGCGCGCGCGGACTGAAGAAGAAATGGGCGACCTGCTGTTCGCGATGGCCAACCTCTCGAGAAAGCTCGGCATCGACCCCGAATCGGCGCTCCGCAAGGCGAACGAAAAAGTGACGGCGAGGTTTGAAGGCGTCGAAGAGCGCCTGCACGCGAAAGGACGATCGGTGCACGACGCGACGCTCGAGGAGATGGAGCGGGAGTGGGACGCGGTGAAACAGCAGTTATGATCGAGGCCGTGGCCGATCGCCGCTATCGCGCGGGAGACTCCTTGGAGGATCTGTGCCGGGTGTGCAAAGCGGATCGCATGCACGCCGTCATTGCCGTGGACGAGGGCGGCCGTCCGCTCCGCGTCTCCTGCGGATACTGCGGAAGCGAACACAATTATCGCGGCGGCGGAACATCGGCTCCGTCCGCCGCCAAGGCGTCGAGCGGCTCCTCGCGTCCCGCCGCTGCCGCGGCCTCGGCCGTCCGGGCGAGGGAGCCACTCGACCTCGTCACCGCACGTGAAAGGACGATGCCCCCTATGAGCGGCGAACGCCTGGGAGAAGATGTCGAGTTGCTCCTGCGTCGCATCATCCGCGAGGAGATCGGTCTCACGCCCGCGCCGCCCGCCGAGAAATGGCGCGGCGGCCAGCTCGTGCTCCGGCCCGGGACGGCCGGCCTGCAGGACAAAGAGTGGCCGATCGAGACCTTCTTCCACAAAATCGTGATGCTCCGCAACCGGCTCCGCACCCTGGAACAGCAGATCAACGCGCTCGAGATTCCCGAGGACGCCAAGGTGCGCATTCAGAGCTACATCACCGGCTGTTACGGATCGCTGACGAGTTTCAACGTGCTGTTCGCGGACGAGCGCGACCAGTTCCGCGGACAAGCCGGCGGCGACTAGGACGCAGCCTGAACGGGATACACTGGTTTCATCCGAGGGG
>JBOGIZ010000128.1:0-1517 GCA_050747805.1 Vicinamibacterales bacterium
CCAGCGCGTCGACGGGATCGGGCAGCCAGAACCCCGAGGCGAGGACGCCGACAACTGTTGTGGGCGTGCCATCGAGGCGAATCACGCGCCCCACGACGCTCGGGTCGGCGCCGAAGCTCCGTCGCCAGACGGCATCGCTGAGGATGATGGCCTGCGGGCCACCGGCACTCGTCTCGTCGGCGTCAAACGCACGTCCGACGACCGGTGGCGTCCCGAGCGTCTCCAAGAAATTCGCACTGACCGAGACCGCCTGGATCCAATCCTGGCCGCCAGGCCAGTCCAGCCGGTGCTCCCCGATTCCGCGAGAGGCGCCGACCGACGCAAACACGTCGTCCTGATGTCGCACGACGTCGTATTCAGGGTACGTGAGAGCGGGACCGTCGCTCAGGATCTCCTGGTCGATCACGACAAGGCGCGAGGGCTGCGCGTACGGCAGCGGCCGCACGAGCACGGTATCGATGACGCTGAACATCGCCGTGTTGACGCCAATGCCGAGAGCCAGCGAGAGCGTCGCCGTCAGAGTGAAGGCTGGATTTTTCCGGAGCATCCGAACGGCGTGACGCAGATCGCCAGCCGCGTGCTCGAGACCGCGGGACAACACGCGGTCCATCGCGTGCTCCCGCTCCGCGCGCGGATTGCCGAACCGCAGCCGCGCCTCTCTCCGGGCCTCCGCAGCGGTCAGTCCAGCGGCCCGCTCCTCCTCTTCGATCAACGCGACATGCGTCTCGATCTCCTGCCGGAGGTCGTCGTCCAGACGGCTGCGCCGTACGCTGTTCCACACGTGACGGAATAGGCCCATCAGCGGCGGCCCTTACGCGAACCGCAGCGCCCTGGCCACGGCATCGGTCAGCAGCGACCAGCGCCGCTCTTCTTCCGCAAGCTGGCGGCGGCCGGCGGCGGTGATGGTGTAGAAGCGGGCCTTGCGGCCGGTGTCGGTCTGGCCCCACTCGGCGCGCGTCCATTTCTCGTCGGTCATTCGCTGGAGCGCTGGATAGAGCGAACCCTCCTCGATACGCAGCGAGTCGTCAGTGGCCAGACGGATGCGGCGCGCGATTGCGTAGCCGTGCAAGGGCCCCGCCGACGCGAGAGCCTTGAGGATGAGGAGGTCGAGTGTGCCCTGCAGCCGGTCGTTGGGGTGTTTAGGCATAGCCAGCTATGCGTAGCTGGCTATACACTGGCGCAAGACGCGCCCGTTTGTCAACAGATGGAACGCCTGGTCTACGGGGTTCGTTCGGATCGTCAGTCCACGCGCAGCGCGGTTACTGGATCGAGGCAGACTGCGCGGCGCGCGGGTGCGTACGCCGCGAGTCCGCCGACGACAGCGAACAGCAGTCCGACGGCGGTGAATATCCGCGGATCTTGCGGCGTCACCCCGTAGAGCCAGTTCTGGAGCAGGCGCGATAAGTACCACGCGGCCACCGTGCCCGCCGTGATGCCCGCGGCCACCGTACCGAGCGCGTCGCGCAGCACCATCCAGATGATGCGTCCGCGATCGGCGCCGATCGCCACGCGTACGC
>JBOGIZ010000129.1:0-1535 GCA_050747805.1 Vicinamibacterales bacterium
CGAGCGCCTCGATGGGCTAGGGTATCCCGACGGTCTCTCGGGGGAACAGATCCCGCTCCTCGCCCGCATCGTCACCGTCGTCGACATCTTCGACGCGCTGACGACGACGCGTCCGTACCGGCAGGCGCTGTCAGCGGCGACGGCCTACGCGATGCTGCGCGACAACGCGCGCGGCGGTGGGTGCGACGGGGCGCTCGTCGAGCGCTTCATCAGCCTGCACGTCGTTCAGCACGGAGCGATGCCGTCGCTGCCGCGTGTCGTCACTGCGCGTCCGGCCCGCCAGCGTCCAGTCGCCCTCGGACAGCCGGCCGGAGGCCTGCCGCAGCCGGCTGTGAGGCGCAAGACCGCGAAGTGCGGCACCGCGATGATCAGCCGCGCCCGGAAGAAACGGCCTGTGGATCGTTCGCTGCGCGCGTAGGACCTACGAGTCATCTGATAATCGCGGGGCTCGAGCGAGCGCCGCGAGCGATCAGGACTACCGCTCGCGCATCGCTTCGAGGACACGCAGGCGGACTTCGTGATCGCCGATCGCCTCCACGAACGCGGCGTGCTCGATCGAGTTGCGTGAGATGAGCAGGTCGACTTTCTGATCGAACGCCGTCACCTTGTCGACAACGACCTTGAAGTCTGACCGAATCGCCTCGACCGCCACATCGAAGTAGCGGCGCGTTTCGATGAAGGAGTGCCGGACCTCGTCGGAAAGATTGCGGATGGCGACGCCATGCTCCTGGACGTCGGTCGCCATATGGCTGATTACGACCGAATGCTCCTGGACGTCGGTCGCCATATGGCTGATTACGACCGAATGCTCGTGGACTTCGGTCGAAAGATTTCGGATTGCCCCGGAATGTTCCTGAACTTCGGTCGAAAGATTGCGGATTGCGACCGAATGCTCCTGGACCACGCTGGAAAGATTGCCGATTTCGACGGAATGCTCGCGGACCTCGCTGGAGAGATTGCGGATTTCGGCCGAATGCTCCTGGACTTCGGTCGAAAGATTTCGGATTGCCCCGGAATGTCCCTGAACTTCGGTGGAAAGATTGCGAATTGCTGCGGAATGCTCGTGGACCTCGGTGGAGAGATTGCGGATTTCACCGGAATGCTCGCGGAGTTCGCCGGAATGCTCGCGGACCTCGTGCGATAGCGGGCCGATCATCTCCCTCATCGCGCTGAGGAGCCGCGCTTCCATCGCCACGAGATCCGACATCATCGCGCCGCGATCGGCCATTGCGCCTGCCATCCTAGCATCGTCCCAAATGCGCAAATCGTGCCGTGCGCCAATCCTGAGCATTCGGCCAAAGACGCGGTGACCCGTACGCAGAAAATTTCACCGGCGGCGGCGATCGAGTTCGCCGATAATGCACTGCGCTCCCGATGTCTCTCGTTTCAGGCCAACGTCTCGGTCCATACGAAATCCTGTCCGCACTCGGCGCCGGCGGCATGGGCGAGGTGTATCGCGCGCTCGATCGCCGTCTCGGCCGCGAGGTGGCGATCAAGACGCTGCCCGATGCGGTGATCGCCGACCCGGATCGCCG
>JBOGIZ010000130.1:0-3091 GCA_050747805.1 Vicinamibacterales bacterium
GCTCGACATTTCGCCGCTCGAAAAAACGATGGCCGCGAACGTCGACCGCGAGGTGACCGGCTCGATCGTGGACCACGCCTTGCTCGAGCGGCTCATCGCCGAATTCGAAGTCGATCTCGTGTTCCACCTCGCGGCGCTGCTGTCGACGCGCGCCGAATTCACGCCGGTGGCCGCGCACGAGGTGAACGTCGAGGGCACGCTGCGGCTGCTGGAGTTCGCGCAGCACCAGTCCGAGTCCCACGGCCGGCCTGTGGTCTTCATCTATCCGTCGTCCATCGCGGCGTACGGTCTGCCGGATCTCGAGACGAAGCGCCGCGCCGGAAGGGTCCGCGAAGACGAATATCTGCATCCAACCACGATGTACGGCTGCAACAAGCTGTACTGCGAACTGCTCGGCACCTACTACGCGCGGCATTACAAACAGCTGGCGGCAGAAACGGCGAGCGGCCGTGTGGATTTCCGCTGCGTGCGCTTTCCAGGGCTCATTTCCGCGGCGACCATGCCTTCGGGCGGCACCTCCGACTATGCGCCCGAGATGATCCATGCGGCCGCACGAGGCGAGGCCTATGGCTGCTTCGTGCGCCCCGACACGCGCATCCCGTTCATGGCGATGCCCGACGGCGTGGACGCGCTGCTGACGCTCGCGGCCGCGCCACGCGACCATCTGCGGCGCACGGCGTACAACGTCGGCGCATTCAATCCGTCGGCCGAAGAGATTCGAACCGTCGTCGTCGACGCCTTTCCGTCGGCGGCGCTGTCATGGGAGAACGACCGCAAGCGGCAGGCGATCGTGGACTCATGGCCGCAGGACGTGGACGACTCGGCGGCGCGCGCCGACTGGGGGTTTTGTCCCCGATATGATTTCGCCCGCGCGTTCAGCGCCTATCTGATTCCCACGATTCGCGAGCGCTATCGATGACCGATGGCCGACGCCCGATGGCCGATGTGACTCAGCCCGTCATGGCGTGCCCGGCGACTTGGCAATCCACTCGGGCGGCGGCTGAATCGTGGGGAGCGGAGTTGGTCCGGCATCCGGGCGGCCGCTTCCCGCCAGTCGGCTGATCGCGCGCACCGTCATATCGTGATCGCACACAATCTGGCACGACAGCCGGACGCCGGTGAGCCCGCGCGCGGCCATGACGTGTTGCTCCGCGGCGGTCATCTGTTCCGGCTCGCCGGCGATGAACTCCACGCGGCAGGTCGTGCAACGCGCGTTGCCGCCACAGGCGTGGAGTTGATCGATGTTCGCGTCCTGCTCGAGCGCGAGCACGAGACGCTTTCCCGATTCAACCTCGACACTCGTGTGGTCTTCGACTGTCAGCCTGGGCATGGGGAGATATTATCCGGGCCGGGCAAATCGCGCATCGGCGATCGCCCATCGGCCATCGCCCATCGCCCATCGCCCATCGGTCATCGCCCATCGTCATCGCCCATCGTCATCGGTCATCGGTCATCGGTCATCGGTCATCGGCCATCGATCATCGATCATCGGCCATCGGTCATCGGCCATCGATCATCGGCCATCGGTCATCGAAACTCCGTCTCGATTGTGAGCGCGGCGTTCAGCATTGCCAGATAGCGCCGCCGCGGGATCTCGAGGGCGCCGAACTGCCCCAAGTGTGCCGTCACCCACTGCGTATCGAGCAGCCTGAAATCGCGTGCGCGCAGCCGTTCGACGAGCGCGACGAGCGCCGCTTTCGACGCATCGGGGACGCGGTGGAACATCGATTCGCCGAAGAACGCGCCGCCCAGGGCGACGCCGTACAAACCGCCGACGAGCGCACCGTCCAGCCACGTTTCCACCGAATGCGCGGCACCGGACGCGTGCAGCGCGCAGTAGCTCTCGACAATCTAGTCGTTGATCCAGTCGCCGTCGGCGTCTTCGCGGACGCGGCACGCCTCGATCACCTGCCGGAACGCCGAGTCGACGCGCACGTCGAAGGGATGGCGGCGAAGCGTGCGGGCGAGGCGCCGCGGCACGTGAAAGGCGTCAAGCGGCACGATCCCCCGCGGATCCGGGGAGTACCAGCGGATCTCGCCGTTCTTCATCGCCATGGGGAACCACCCGTTGGCGTACGCGGGAATGAGGGTGTCGAGGGGAATCATTGTTCAACTGGGGGGCTTCGCCCCGGCAGATCCCCGTACACCCGCCCTCGCTCGCCGGCTTCGCACGGTTCGCTCCGTGCGCGTGGTTCGCTCGCTGTCGCTCGCTCGCGTTCGCCTACTACTCGCACGGGTTTCTGGGGACACCGGGTCCGACCATGCCTCGCACTCGCGGCCGCTCACCTCCAGTGGTTCAATGGACGGTGTACGGCTCACTTAGCGTGAACGGCGCGATCTTCGCGTCGAAGTGCTCGCCGCGCTCCGTGACCATCTGATACGTCCCCTCCATGACGCCAAACGGCGTTTCGAGGGGGCAGCCGGACGTGTAGGTGAACGACTCGCCAGGCGCGAGCACCGGCTGCCGGCCGATCACGCCCGGACCGTGGACTTCTTCGACGCGGCCGGTCCCGTCGGTGATCATCCAGTGGCGCGTCAGCAGCTGCGCCGTTTCCTGTCCTTCGTTGGTGATCGTGATGGTGTACAGAAAGAACCACTGATTTTGCGCCGGCTGCGAGCGATCGGGCGCATACTCCGATTCCACATGCACCTTGATGCCGCGCGTCACGGCATCCGACGTGAACATGACGCTATTATCCCTTATCCCTCATCCCTCATCCGTGCATCCCGAATCGCGAATCGCGAATCCCGGATGCGGATCGCGATTCTCGCATCCTGAATCGGGTGCTCGTGTGCGCGACTCGCGATTCTGAGGATTGGGATTCGAGATGCGTGATTCGGGATTCGGGATTCGAGATTGACCGATGAGGGATAAGGGATTCGCACTTCCTGGTTTGTGCGCGACATGTCTGCACGCGACTACTATCTCCAACGACCGTGGCTCGCGCTTCTACCTGTGCGAGCGGTCGAAGAGCGACGATCGCTTTCCGCGCTATCCGGCGCTCCCCGTACTCACATGCGTTGGCTATGACCCGCCCCAGGATCCGTCCCCGGCGCGCGAGTGAGCGTCGCGAATGGGACGTCCGAGGGG
>JBOGIZ010000131.1:0-2859 GCA_050747805.1 Vicinamibacterales bacterium
AGATCCCCCGATTCCCCGCTGCAACAGGAGCTGACGATGACGAAGATCCTTTGCGGCGCCGTATTCGCGGCCGCAGTATGTGCGGTTTCCGGCGCGCAAGTGATCACGGCGTCCGCAGGGACGGCCCCCGCCGCTACCTGCGACACGCTGTTCGCCAACCTCGTTGGTCCTCCCTCGCCGGCCCTGACCGGCCGGCCGGTGGCACGGCTGCGAGCGTGGGCGGAGCGCCGCACGACTGACGCTGCGGCTTCGGTTCGCGGCCTTGCCATCGCGTTGTCGGCCGGAAACGTACTGCTCACCACGAAGCAGTTGTCAGACGTCGCCGACAACGTTCGGCTGCTCGCACGCGACGCGCATCTGGTCGACCTGGCGCACGCGCGCAACTGCTCCTGGGCTCACGACGCGTCCCGCACTCTCAGCGCCCACTGACCGACACACGGCAAAAGGAGGATGTCATGACCCTACGACGATGGTTTTCGACGGCACTGGTTGGAACGTTGCTGGTTGGTCTCACGCCCGCGACGGCCTGGGCGGCTGGCCCGGATCAACCGAATCGGCAGACGCCCGATCTGCGCTCGGCAGTCACGCGCGCGGCGGCGAGCGCTGCGGCCACGCCGTCGCTGCAACTGCAGGTAGTTCCCGCACGGCGAGCCTCAGATCCGAATGTCAGGAAACAGTCCACGGGCGGCGGAGGGCACGTGATGATGGTCATGAGCATCCTGGGCACGGTCGCCGGCATCGGTGCCACGGTGTACATGGTCAAGCAGATGCAGAAGACCACGCAGCAGGCCACCAACCAGAACCAGTAGAGGCGTCACGGCGCGCGACTCGCCGCGCCACGGAGGATATATGTTCAAGCCGTATGCAGCCGCGCTGCTGGTCGTCGCCGGCTCGTTTGCGACGCTCGACGCGCAGAAGTCGCGGCCGGCGCCGCCCCAGGGCATGCCGGATCCTGCGCAGATGCAGGCCGCCATGGACGCCGCGCAGAAAAACGCGAAACGTCCGGGCGACGAGGTCATGAGCTGCGACGCGCTGCAGACCGAGCTGGTCGCCGACATGCAGGATCCGAAGCTCCAGGCGGTCGCAGCCAAGCAGGGCGCCTGGGCAAAGGATCAGCAGGACAAGCTGAACGCGGCCAATGGCGCGAACGCGGCTGGTCCGTCGAAGGGCAGCATCGCCGCCCAGATGGCGAAGAGCTTCGCGACGTCGATGATTCCCGGTGCAGGCATGGCGCAGATGGCGGGGCAGCAGGCCCAGATCCAGGCGCAAATGGCGCAGGCCGCGCAGAATCAGGCCGCGATGATGGAGAACATGACCAACATGATGACGATCATGCCGCAGATGATGCGCGGTCAGCGTCTTGTGGAACTGGGGCAGGCGAAGAACTGCGAGTGGGCGTCTAACGGGGGCCCGTCGAAATGAACGAGGGCTCTCTCACCTGAGCGACGCGACCCGCGCGCGCGCGGCGCTCAGCTGCGCGGCGGAGGGCGGCAGTTCGCCCGCGTGTTTCCCGCGGGTCCACTGTTCTTGGTTCTCTTGCAGTTCGTCCAGCAAGGCATCGACTCGCACCACGACCGGACGTCGAGCTGCTCGCGAAGTATTCGAGGCGAGGACGAGAAGGCCATCGATGTCATCGAGTGCCGCTTCGGCGAACTCTCTCCAGACGTTGTCGCGTTCCGGATGCGCCTGTAGCCGGTCGCGATAGGTCTGGCGTCCCTTCGCGCTGTATTCGAGCGCCACAGTGGGGTGTCCCGCCTGCGCACCGATGCTCGCGAGCCGATCGTATCCACGTCCGAGGGCAGCCTTGGCGAAGTCTTCGTTCGGATCCTCTCTGACAACCGCTTCCCGCAACGCGACGGCCTTTTCGTACTGCGCGCGTGCGCCCTCGAAATCATGCTGTGCCTGCAGTGCGGCGCCGATGGCGCCGTATGAGAACGACAGATCCAGCCGCCAGACCGGAGCCTTGGGGTCTTCCGCGACGCGGCGCTGATCGAGATCGAGCGCCTTCGCGTACAACGCCAGTGACTCGGGACGCCGGTTCAGCATTTCGAGTGTGCCGCCAAGGTATTTGTACGCGAGCGACAGATTTCGACTCGCATCGAACTCGGTGGACGGCGCGCGCCGGAACTGTTCCTGCGCGGCGTTCAGAAATTCCTGCTGGGAGGCTCTGGCCCCTTCGAAGTCGCGTCGGCGGATTTGCCGATCGGCCACGTTCGACCAGAGGCTCTCACGGGCCGCGAGGGCCTGCGGCGTCGAGCGCTCAGGCAGCGACAGAGTATCCAGCAGCGCGCGCGCCCCATTCAGATCAGCGTTCGCCTGGGCGTCAGATTCGAAGAACGACAGTTGTGCCAGCGTGGTGGCCAGGCGAAGCCGATCGCCCACCATCGCAGTCGGGCGCCGCACGAGTGGATCCATCATCGAGACAGCCTTCAGCAGACTGCGCTTGGCGGCGTCGCGGTCGCCGATGTTCGGCAGTCCGATGCTGCCCTGGACTTCCGACAGCCGGACGTACCCCAGCGCGACTTCGCGCCGCAGCTCGTCGTCGTGCGAGGCTTCCGAAGCGAGCGCGTCGAGGTATTCCGTTCCGCGGCGGATGATGATCTCGCGGACCGCCGTGGACCCTGGCAGCTTCCCGACCGCTGGCGTGACCTCGAGGAGCATCGCCTGCGCCAGCCCGCGGACGGCATCGAATTCACGCTGCGCGTGCGTCCGCTCGCGTTCGGCGACGCGCGCCTGCCAGACGGTCGCCGTGATGCCGGCCGCAACGGCCGTCACGATCGCCGCCGCGGCCACGACACCGACGCGATGCCGCCGCACGAACTTGCCGAAGCGGTAGCGGACAGAATCGGGAGACGCGAG
>JBOGIZ010000132.1:0-2806 GCA_050747805.1 Vicinamibacterales bacterium
ATAAAGCCAACGACGACGACCCTGAGGAGGACGACGTCGATCTCGATGACGAAGACGAGGATTCCGAAGGGGAGGACTGGGACGAGTGACAGTGGTCGACGCAGCGGCTGACCTCCAGCACAAAGCCGCGGCGCTCGACGCGCGATTGGCCGCGCTCGGCTCCGTCCTCGTGGCGTACAGCGGCGGCGTCGATAGTGCCTTCCTGGCCATTGCCGCCACGCGCGCGCTTGGCGATCGCGCGCTGAGCGTCACCGCCGAGAGTCCCAGCTACCCCGAACGGCATCGTCACCTCGCGCTCGAAACGGCCCGCGCCTTTCACCTGCATCACGAGTTTATCCGGACCGGCGAAGTCGCGCGGCCCGAGTACCGCGCGAACCCCGCCAACCGCTGCTATTACTGCAAGCAGGAACTCTACACGCATCTGACCGCGATTGCGCGGGCGCGCGGGATCGCGGCCGTCGCCGACGGCAGCAACGCGGACGATCGCAGCGATTATCGTCCGGGACGGCAGGCGGCGCGCGAATTCGGCGTGGTGAGTCCGCTCGACGAGATCGGGTTGACGAAGCCCGAGATTCGCGAGCTGGCCCGCGCCGCGGGCCTCGCGACCTGGGACGAGCCGGCGTCGGCGTGCCTCTCGTCGCGGATCCCGTACGGATCGGAAGTCACCGAGGAGAAGCTGCACACGATTGAAGCCGCCGAAGAGGTGCTCCGGGATCTCGGCTTTCGCGTGTTTCGCGTCCGCCATCACGACCGCGTGGCGCGTCTGGAGCTCGGACCCAATGAACTGTCCCGCGCGCTCGACCCCGACCTGTCGGAGATCATCGACCGCCGGCTGCGCGCGATCGGCTACGCGCACGTGACCGTCGATCTGCGCGGCTACCGCCTCGGAAGCCTGAACGAGGCGCTGAAGCTCCGTCCCATCTAAGTGTCCCGCCTCCAGCGCTCGGGCGTCCTGGCGCTGTTGCTGATCTTTCTCGGCGCTCATCTGATCTGCCTGGCGACAACGCTCGAGGATCTCGACTCGATTAACTTCGCCCTCGGCGTGCGCCACTATGACGTCGCCCAGCATCAGCCGCATCCGCCCGGGTATCCGGTCTTCATCGCGCTCGCGAAGGTGTCGACCGGCGTCCTTCACGCGCTGCGCGTCGAGGCGGCCCCCGCGCGCGGCCTCGCAATCTTGAGCGCACTCTCGGGAACGGCGGCCATTCCCGCCGTGTTTCTGTTGTTCCGGCGCCTCGGTGAGCGGTACGGCAGCGAGCTGCCGCGGCGGGCGCATCTCGCGTGGTGGACGGCATTCGCGGCGGCGGCGAGTCCGCTGTACTGGTTCACCGCCGTGCGGCCGCTGAGCGACATGACGGGCTTCTGCGCTTCGATGTGGGCGATGGCGCTCGTGGTGGGGCGTCCACGCCTGCGGCACCTGTTCGCCGGTGCATTCGTCGCCGCCATCGCTGTCGGGATTCGATCGCAGTCGGCTGTTCTCACCCTCCCGCTGCTCGTCACGGTACTGATCGTGCGGCGAGAGGGGCGCGCCGTTGTCGGCGCGGCAGCCGCGTTTGCGATCGGCGTCGCGTCGTGGGCGATTCCACTGCTGGTCGCAACCGGCGGCCTGACGCCATACCTGCACGCCCTCGGCACGCAGGCCGGGGAAGACTTTTCGGGCGTCGCCATGCTCTGGACGCATCATACGGCGCGGCTGGCGGCCTTCGCGCTCGTCAACACGTTTGTCTGGCCCTGGGATGTGTGGCTGGGAATCGGGATCGCCGTGCTGTCGGCGATTGGTGCCGTCAGACTGATCTGGCGCGCGCCTCGGCTCGCCGCGATGCTCTCGGTCGCCTTCGCGCCGTACGCCGTGTTTCACCTCCTCTTTCAGGAGACCGTCACCATCCGGTACGCGCTTCCTTTGCTGCCGGTTGCCGCATACGCGGCGCTGAGCGCGCTCGAGATCGGACCAGCGCTGCTCCTGCCGACTGGGGCCTCGGCCATCGCCGCCGTATCACTGGCGCTCGCGGTACCGGCGTCCGTGCTGTACGCCCGCGAGGGCGCACCCGTGTTCCGTGCGTTCGACGACATTACGACGACCGCGCACGGCGGCGAGCACGTGGACGCCATCGCCTTCCACGCGAGCATCAAACGGCCGGCGCTCTGGGATGCGCCGATTCTGCCGGCTCCTGTTCTTACCGGCCCTCCTGGGCAGGAATGGCTTTCGCTCGTGCAGTACTGGCGGAAGTCGCCTGCGGGCCGCGTCTGGTTCGTCGCTGACCCGGATCGCACCGACCTGGCGCTGTTCGATCCGCACGCGCGCGAGCTCGTGCGCGCATACAGCTGGGGTTTCGCGAAGCCGCCGTTCGTCGGCGGCGCTCGGCCGGGCGACGTCAACTGGTACCGGATGAAGAGTCCCGGCTGGATGCTCGATCGCGGATGGTCGATCACCGCCGAGATCGGAGGGATCACGGCGCAGCAGAACACGGGTCCGCAGATCGCGCCGGCGACGGCCTGGCTGAAGTGCCCCAGCGACGACCTGACGGTGATCCTTGGCGGACGGGATCTGGGCAGCACGGGACACGTGCCGCTCGCGGTGTCGGTCGATCGCGCGGTCGTCCGATCGACCGAGATTGCGCCCGGAGTTTTTGTCGACCGCTTCACGGTGCCGGCGAGCGCGCTGAGCGGATCGTCCGACTACGCCGCGCTGACGGTCGATGCGCGCAACGCCGCAAATGCCGCCGTCTCGCTGGAGCAGTTCGACGCCGAGCCGCCCGGTGTCCCGATGGTCGCATACGAGACCGGCTGGCACGAGCCCGAATACGAC
>JBOGIZ010000133.1:0-4116 GCA_050747805.1 Vicinamibacterales bacterium
GAGTCCGAGGGGCGGCGCCCCTCGGATGAGAATGCCGCGATATCCTCTCTAGACCATGCCCGATGATTTCCGTCGACACGCGCACCGCGTCGCGGACTGGATTGCGGACTATCTCGAACATCCGGAGCGCTACCCCGTCCTCTCACGCGTCTCGCCCGGCGACGTGCGCGCGTCGCTTCCGTCGAGCGCCCCCGAACTCGGAGAACCATTCGAAGCGATCTTCGCCGACTTCGAGCGCGTGATCGTCCCTGGCCTCACGCACTGGAATCATCCGGGCTTTTTCGCGTACTTCGCCATCACCGGCAGTGAGCCCGGTGTGCTCGCGGAATTTCTGTGCGCCGCGTTGAACGTCCAGGCGATGCTCTGGAGAACGTCGCCGGCGGCGACGGAGCTCGAGGAGGTCGCGCTCGCGTGGCTGCGGCAATTGCTCGGCCTGCCTGCGTCATTCGAAGGGGTCATCTACGACACGGCTTCCGTGTCGACGCTGCACGCCCTGGCGGCGGCGCGCGAAGCGGTCGTTCCTGACGCGCGCGGCGCTGGTCTCGCGGCGCGCCCCGACGTCCCGCCGCTCCGCGTCTACTGCTCCGAACATGCGCATTCGTCGGTCGACAAGGCCGTCATGCTGCTCGGGCTCGGACACCGCGCGCTCCGCCGCATTCCTGCCGACGCGGAATTCCGCATGCGGCCGTCGCTGCTCGCGCAAGCGATTGCCGAGGACCGGCGCGCCGGCATCAGGCCGATGGCGATCGTGCCGACGGTCGGCACAACGTCGAGCACGAGCGTCGATCCGGTCGATTACATTGCGGCCATCTGCCGCGGCGAGCAGATCTGGATGCACGTCGATGCCGCGTACGCGGGTGTCGCGGCGATGGTGCCCGGGTTCGAATGGATTCTTCGCGGCGCCGCCGGCGCCGACTCGATCGTCGTGAATCCGCACAAGTGGCTGTTCACGCCGTTCGATCTGAGCGTGCTCTACTGCCGCCGGATGGATCTCGTTCGACAAGCGTTCTCGCTCACGCCCGAATACCTGCGCACCAGCGAGGGAGAAGCCGGCGTGAAAAACCTGATGGACACGGGCATTCAGCTTGGGCGTCGATTTCGCGCGCTCAAGCTGTGGATGGTGCTGCGCCATTTCGGCGCCGCCGGCCTGCGCGCGCATCTCGCGGAGCATATGCGCCTCGCGCGTCTCTTCGCCTCGTGGGTCGAGCGCAGCGATCTCTTTGAGCTGGCGGCGCCGGTCCCGTTCAGCGTCGTCTGCTTCCGCTTGCGAGGATCGGCGGCCGACGAAGAGCACCAGCGCATCCTCGATGCGGTCAACGCATCCGGCGAGGTGTTTCTGTCGCATACGAAGCTCGACGACCGCTACGTGCTCCGGCTGGCGATCGGGAATCTTCGCACGGCCGAGCATCATGTCGCCCGCGCGTGGGAACTGCTCGAGATCGCAGCGCGGCAGTAAACCCAGGGCATATCCCTTGCACTCGCTGACGTCGCGCGAATGTGAGGAGTGTGACCGATGTCGATGCGAAGAGTATGGCTGACGGGAGTACTGGGGATCGCGATGATGGCCGTCGCGGGGACGGCGCGCGCGGACTGGCTGATCACGCCGTTTCTTGGATGGAACTTCGGCGGCTCAGCAGATGTGTCCGGCTGCGTCGGGACTGCGTGCGGCGTGAGCACGTCGAACAAGTTCGAACACAAGATCGATTATGGCGTGTCGCTCGCGGCGATGGGCGCGGGGATCGCGGGTTTCGAAGTGGAAGCAGGCTACTCGCCGAACTTCTTCGCGACGGACACGGCGTCCAACAACACCTTCAGATTCACGAACACGAGCAATGTCGTGACGCTGATGGGAAATCTGATTCTCGGCGCGCCGGTCGGAGGCCACGGCGCATCGGTTCGCCCCTACGCCGTTGCGGGCGTGGGCCTCATCCGGACGAACGTCCAGGATTTCGACCAGACGTTCTCGGTCGATACGAAGAACGATTTCGGATTTGACGCGGGTGCCGGCGTGATGGGCTTTTTCACCAATGTCGTCGGGCTGCGCGGCGACGTCCGCTACTTCCGCGGCTTTACCGGCAGCTCGAACGCGACGGGCCTCGGCCTGTCGAACTTCCAGTTCTGGCGCGGATCAGTGGGGGTCGTGTTCAAGTTCTGAGAGCCAGCGCTTCATTTCGGCAAGCGCCGCGGCCACGGCTTTCGGGTTCGTCGACTGCGGCGTACGCTTGTTCGCCACCGACGCTGCCGGCGTGATCACATCACGGACATCCGATTCGAACAGCGTCGAGTGCCCGCGCCACTCGGCGAGCGTCAGATCGTCGAAGGCGCGCCGTTCATCCACCAGCCGCCGCACGATCGCGCCGACGACTTCGTGCGCGTCGCGGAACGGCAGCCCGCGCGCCACGAGATAATCGGCCACGTCCGTGGCGAGCAGCAGCCCCGAGGCGGCGCGCTCGGCGACCGCGGCGTTCAGCCTCAATCCGGACACCACGCCGGCGCTGGCGCCAAGACACGCGAGCCACGTATCTTCCGCGTCGAAGAGCGCTTCTTTGTCTTCCTGCAGGTCTTTGTTGTAGCCGGAGGGCAGGCCCTTCATCGATGCCAGCCAGCCGGTCAGCCGTCCGATGACGCGCCCGCTCTTCCCGCGGACCAGTTCGAGCGGATCCGGATTCTTCTTCTGCGGCATCAGGCTGCTGCCAGTCGACGCCTCGTCTGCGAGTTCCAGAAATCCAAACTCCTCCGAGGTGAACAGAATGACATCTTCAGCGAGACGGCTGAGATGCACCATCCCGAGGGCCGCGGCGTGGAGAAACGACGCGACAAAGTCGCGATCGCCGCTGGCGTCGATGCTGTTGCGGGAAATGCGCGAGAAGCCGAGGTCTGCGGCGAGCGCATCGACGTCGATGGGGTACGCCGTCCCGGCGATGGCGCCGGAGCCGAGCGGCAGCTCGTCGGCTTCCGCGGCCACGCGCGTGAGCCGATCGACGTCGCGCCGGAGCGCGGCGCCGTGCGCGAGCAGGAAATGCGCGGCGAGCACCGGCTGTGCGCGCCGCAAGTGCGTGTACGACGGCATCAGCGCGCCTTCGGCGCGGTCCGCGAGTCCGACGAGCGCGCCGGCGAGCCTCGCGATCCCGCGCGTGAGGGCATGCGTCCGCCGTTTCACATACAGCCGCAGATCGACCGCCACTTGTTCGTTGCGTGACCGTCCCGTGTGCAGCCGCCGTCCAGCCTCTCCGATCCGCGCGACGAGCTCGCGCTCGACGAAGGCATGGACGTCTTCGTCGCCGTGCGAGGCATCGAGATACGCCGCGTCCGCGCGGCCCTTGTCCAGCATGTCCCGCAGCCCGCGGTCGATCGCCTCCGCATCCGCCCGCGAAAGCACGCCGGCGCGGGCAAGCGCCGCCGCCCACGCGCGGCTGCCCCGCACGTCGTCTGCGAACAGCCGCCGGTCAAACGAGAACGACGCGCCGAAGGCAAAGAGCTCGGCGTCGGAATCGCTGGCGAATCGGCCCGACCAGAGGTGCGTGGCCATCAGCGGGCGATCCTCTCGGAGGCTGGAGGTTGGAGGTTGGAGCCCGCCTCGCTCGCGATCGGGAAGGCCGCGCGGCGCCCGACGACCCGGCAATCACCTTTGAACAGCTTCAGGCGGACCACGCCCGTGACGCGCGGCTGGAACGCGCGGACGAAGCCGTCGAGCGCTTCGCGCGTGGGCGAAAGCCACTGCCCGTTGTAGACCAAATCCGCGTACGTTCGGCCGAGGTCGTGCGCCAGACGCTCGAGATCGCGCGGTACGACGAGCTTTTGAAGCTCGTTGTGAGCCGTGTGCAGGATGACGGCGGCTGGGGCCTCATAGATCTCGCGCGACTTCGCACCGGTCGTCGCGTTCTCGACCATGTCGATGCGGCCCACGCCGTGCGCGCCCGCGATCGTTTCGAGACTCTCGATCAGGTCCGCCAGCGGCATCTCGATGTCGTTGACACGCAGCGGCACGCCGCGCTCGAACTCGATTTCCACGTACGCGGGCTCGTCGGGGCAATCCTGAGGCGACCGCGTCAGCGCGTAGATCTCCTCGGGCGATTCCTGCCACGGATCTTCGAGCACGCCGCGCTCGATCGAACG
>JBOGIZ010000134.1:0-4714 GCA_050747805.1 Vicinamibacterales bacterium
TTCGCGTCGTTGGGCAGGACGACCTGCACCATTTCCGTCGCGGACTCGGAGGCCCGTTTCGGCGTCAATTCTTCGGACATTTGTGGTCGAGGAAGGACGTGACCTGCAGCCTCAGCTCGGGCGGCAGCTCCCGATCGGTCAGCGACCGCAGCAGCGAGACCGTGGACTCGTAGGTGCGCAGCTGTGCGACGCAGCGGGGGCACCGCTCCAGATGCGCCTCGAGGTCGTGCTTCGTCGACTCGGGTAGCTGATGTTCGAGATAATCAGCCAGGAACTTGACGACCGAGCTGCAGCCGCAGGGGCGCATAGGATGAGAGTGACACAGGTGAGGCACGGGGACAATTGGTGAATTGGTGAATTGGTGAGTTGAATTGGTGAATTGAGCGCTTGCGGCGCCGCCTAAATTCATCAGATCACCAATTCAATTCACGAGATCACCAATTCACCAACTCACCAATTGCGCGCGTTCAGAAGTCATAGCCGATCCAGACCGAGAATTTGGGCGCTCGTAGCCACTTGCTGCCGCTGCTGACCCCATCGGCGAGCGCTTGCGCGCCGTAGACGTAATCCTCGTAACCCGGATTGAACATCGTCCGCCACGACCAGTCGAAGTGGATCGGGAAGCCGAGCGCGAAGGTTTCGAGACCAATGCCGTACGACGCGCGGCCGTCCACGAGATGGAAGCCGTTGATCTGCTCCGGCTGTCCAGTGGTCGGCGTGGTGTTGCCGAAGAAGTCGGTCTGGTAACCCGTAATCGGCGTCACCACAGTCGACTTCGAGCTGAACACGGTGAGCGGGGTTCCATTGAACTGCGACGCACCGAGGTCGGCGAACGCGACCGCCCGCAGGCCGCCGATGACGCCGAACGGCGTCAGCGCCGCCTCGATCAGCGGGAAGCGCAATTCGGCATCCGCAAAGAACGCCTTGTTGCCCAGGAACTCGAGGTACTGGTAACCGCGCATTTCCGAGTTGCCGCCGTAGAACAGGTAATCGGGGAACTGGCCCCAGCTTTTCAGGCCCCGGAATCGGAACGCGAGGACGCCGTTTGTGGCGATGCGGTAATAGCGGCGCGCATCGACGTCGGCGGTCTGCCGCGAGATGAAGCTGCCAATTTTTGGCGCGTTCTGATACCCCACGCGCAGCGTCTCGCCGGAAAGCGGACCGTATTCGCGGAAGACCGTTGTCTCGCGAACGTAGGCGGCCGAAAGCGGCGCCATCATGCCGTTGGCCAGCAGCGCCTGTCCGTAGAGCTGCTGCTCGTAGGCGAGCGCCTGCGCTTGCAGCGCCGGATCGTTGTACTGCTGGGCGAAGTTGTACAAACCTGCCGATAGCTCGACGCGCGCGTACCGATTGAACGGATAAATCGCGAACGCGGCGCCGCCCCGCTCGGTCTGTGTTTCGAGCGCATCACTGTGGCTCAGAAAGCTGAGCGACGGATCGTAGAAGTAGCCGGCGTAGTTGCCGTAATAGAACTGCGTGACGTCGAACCCCTGCAGCGCGTACTGCAGACGCCGCGAGAGGTTGACGTACGACCCCATGATCGTCCGGTACTCCGAGACCGATTCGGCGAACAGGCTGAACTGCTGGTCGCCGAGGACATCGGAGAACGTGACCTGCGTGCCGCCGAAAATGTCGCCGCCGCTCGTGACGCCGACGTTCACCGGGGGCCGGCCGTCGAGAAACATCTTCTCGAATCGACCCTTCACCTTCTCGTTCGCTTTGACGAGCGGTTCGTTGATCGGCGGCTGGAAGTCGATGATGGGTCCGGGCGAACCAAAATCGGCGCTCGCGACCGTATGGAGCGGCTCCTTGTTTGCCGCAATGGCGTGAATGCCGTACTCGCCCTTGTAGTACGTGACGAAGGCGATCTTCGGCTGTTTGTCTTCGCCCGTCAGCGGCTCGGGAGACATGTTGCCGCCGAACGTATCCGTGTACTGCTTCAGCTCGTTCGTCGTCAGGTCCAGCGTCCAGATGTTGTAGATGTTCCCGTTCTTGGCGACCTCCGGAGTGATCGGCTGGTTCGGATCCACCGCGGTCGACGGGAACACGATCGTGTGGTCGTTCAGGAACTGCGCCGCGCCGTCGTCGTGCGTGCCGAAGGTGAGCTGCGTTTTCTTGCCCGTCGCCAGATCGAGCCGGAACAGCTTGTCATTGCCGCTCACGCGCGCGATGTAGACGATCGCCTTGCCGTCGGGCGTCCACGTCGGCGCGAAGTCGCCGAAGCTGTCGTTCGTGACGTTCTTGATGTCGCCGGTCGCGAGATCGAGCACATAGATGTCGGCGACCGCGTTTCGCAGGCCCGCGAAGGCCACCGACTTGGCGTCGGGGCTGATATCGGGCGATTCGGGCATGTCGACGGTCTTCATGTAGAACCGCTGCTCGATTTTCCTCGTGACGACGTTCTGAAGGACCAGTTCTTTGCCCTTCTCCTTGCGCGCGAAATAGGCGATGCGATCGCCTTTCGGCGACCACGACATCCACGGGACGGCGTTGCCGCGGAAGCCGCCGGGTACGGCGATGTACTCGAATCCATAGCTGGTGTTGAACCCTGAGGTCAGGTTGCGAATGACCTTGCCGTCCTTCGTCGACAGCAGAACGATGTCGAGTTCCTGATCCTTCGCGTTGTCGGCCGCGGCGGCGATCAGATCGCCTGACGGCGAGGGCTCGATCGAGATCACGGAGACAAACGGCGACTTGCCGCGCTTCGGCGCGAGGTCGCGGCCGTAGTCCGACGGCGTCTCCTTGTCGCGGAACGGCTTGAACCGGTCCTTCATGTACTTGTCGAAGTCTTCGTCGAACTCGTCGGGCTTGAGTTTGAACGCTTCTTCGTAGGCGCTCTCGCCGCCGCCGATCACGCTCTTGCGCAGCGCGAACATGAACTGGCGGATCCCTTCCTTGCCCCACTTGCTCTCGATGAACTCGAACGCCGCGTGCCCCATGTTGTACGGCGTGCGGCCATCGACGAACGCCTCGGGGTTGAAGTCGCTCATCGAAGGGACGATGTCGGCGATGGCGGCATCGCGGATCGTCATGAGATCGATCGGATTCCATTCGCCGGTCTCGTAGTCGGCGAGGCCCTCGTCGACCCACAGCGGCAGTCCGCGGCGGAGCAGCGTGCGCGGAATGATGTCGAACTCGAAGATGTGGGTCATCTCGTGCGTGATGAGGTGATAGAGCTGATCCGACGGCTGATCGATCGGCAGCACCATCCGGTCGCGATAGGGTTCGGAGAAGCCGAGCACGCCTTCGGGCGTTTCGCCCGGGTCGATGTTCTGTTCGAGAAAATCGGCTTCGTCCTTGTAGAGGATGATCGGGATCTTGAAGGCGAGATCGTGCTTCAGATCCGCGCTGATCTGCTGGTACGCGCTCTCGGCGTAGCTCGACACCCGTTCGAGATGCTGCTCGATCGCCGGGTAGTAGTAGATCTCACAGTGCTCGGTCGTGTAGATGTGCCAGGCGAAGTGGTCGTACTTGATGTTGTTCTTGTTGTAGTACGGCACGAATGGCGTCTGCGCGCTGGCGGCGATGGCGCCGGCGAGGTAGACGCCGACGAAAAGAGCGATGCCGAACGGCGCGCGTAAGCCGCGCCTGCTGCGCGTAACCATAGTGAACACCTCGAATGGTGCGATGTTACTGTGAGTAGGACGGTTGTCGCAACGCGCCCGTCTCCTCCGGGCACCGCCGGCGATGCGCGCAGCAAGCCACGTGCCTTCGCCGTGCTCGAGCGGCCTCCCGCGAGGCCCCCCCTGGCGGCCGGCACCTGTCCCCGGCCGAGAGCGTCGGTGTCCTCCGCGCGATACAATGAACGGAATAAGCCGCCGACGGCCGGTGTTGTGATCAATGGCTGCGGCGGCATTCAGCATGGTCTTCCGCCGCCGTTCGCGCCAGCCGTCGCCCCAGCGCCAGGATCGGCCCGATCCGGCGTTCGAGCGCGATGCGCTGTCGCATCTCGACAGCTTGTACGGGACAGCGCTCCGGCTCACCCGGCGGCCGGCGGATGCCGAGGATCTGGTGCAGGACACGCTGCTCAAGGCGTTCCGGTCGGCGCATCAGTTCGAGCCGGGAACGAATCTGAAGGCGTGGCTGTTTACCATCCTTCACAACACGTTCCGCAACGCGCGGCGCCACGATGGGCGGAATCCGGTAGACGTGGACAGCGAGGCCGTCGACCGCGCGGCGGACGACAGCGCCGGCGGCCTCTCGCCCGAGCAGATGTTGACCAACGCGACCATGGATCGCGAGCTTCAGGCGGCGCTCGACGCGCTGCCGGACAATTTCCGGCAGGCGGTCTGGCTGCGGGACGTCGAAGAACTCTCGTACGCGGAAATCGCGCGCGTGCTCGACATCCCCATCGGCACCGTGATGTCGCGGATCTCGCGCGGCCGGCGGGCGCTCTTCGACGGGCTCCAGCAGCGGCGGCAGGAAGCCGACGAGCGCAAGCGGATCCGGGCGTAAGGCGCGGGCGTCGAACGAAGAACGAAGGGTGACGGATGCAATGACGAAAGCGGGTCACCGGCGATGACGGAGATGGGATCGGGCTGCCGCGAGGTTCAGGATCAGCTGGCAGCCTACGTCGATGGCGAGCAGCAGGCCGATGTGCGCCGCGCGGTGGACACACATCTCATCGCCTGTCCGTCGTGCCGCCGCGACGCCGACAGCGAGCGCGCCGCGCGCGACCTGATCCGTACGCATCGCGACGAGCTCTGCGCGGCGG
>JBOGIZ010000135.1:0-1752 GCA_050747805.1 Vicinamibacterales bacterium
GAACATCTACCTGTGCTCGCCCGAATACATGGCGTCGTACGCGCGCCGGTTCATCAGCGCCGGCGTCAGGCTGGTGGGCGGATGCTGCGGCACGACCCCCGACCACATCCGCGCGATCAAGACGGCGGTGCGGTCGCTCGCGCCGGCTGCGCCGCGTACGCGCACCGCGGCGCCCGATGCCGATCGCGCACCAGCGGCGCCGCCGGCAGCGCCGGTCGCGCGCGAGCAGAAGTCGCGCATGGCCTATTCACTCGCCCGCGGCGGCTTCGTCGTCAGCGTGGAGCTGACGCCGCCGCGGGGATTCCAGACCGAGCGGCTCGTCGAGCGGGCGCGCACGCTCAAGATTCGGGGCGTCGATCTCGTCAACATTCCGGATGGTCCCCGCGCGACGGCGCGGATGAGCGCGCTGGCCGCGGCCGTGCTCGTGCAGCAGCAAAGCGGAGTGGAGACGATCCTGCACTACGCCTGTCGGGACCGGAACCTGCTCGGCATGCAGTCGGATCTGCTGGGCGCGCACTCGATGGGCATTCGCAACCTGCTCGTCGTCACGGGCGATCCGCCGAAGCTCGGCGATTATCCAGATGCGACGGCCGTGTTCGATGTCGATTCAATCGGCCTGGCCAACGTTGTGGCCAGATTGAACCGCGGCCTCGACATCGGCGGGGAGCCGATCGGACACGCGACGGCCTTTCACATTGGCGTCGCGGTGAATCACGGTGCGCCGAATCTCGACGAAGAGCTGCAGCGTTTTGCCTATAAAGTCGAGGCCGGCGCTGAGTTCGCGATCACGCAGCCGGTGTTCGATTCGGCCGAGCTGCGCGCGTTCGTCGCGCGAATCGCGGATCATCGGATCCCGCTGCTTGCGGGCATTATGCCGCTCGACAGTGTGCGACATGCCGAATTCATGGCCAACGAGGTGCCGGGCGTGCGTGTGCCCGACGCCGTCATCGCGAGAATGCGACGCGCGGACGCGGAGGGGCGAGCGGCCGAGGAAGGCCTGGCGATCGCGCGGGAGATCGCCGCCGACATCCGGCCGCTGGTGCAAGGCATTCAGATCTCGACGGCGCCGCGGGCAGTCGAGATGGCCCTCGGGGTGATTGAAGCGGTGGGAGCGTGACCGAGCGCACCCTCTTTTCTTGCTACCACCTCATCCTAACGGGTATAGTCCAGAAGTTGCGGCATTCGCGGGGCACTCCGGTTGCACGCTAACGGCTCTGTACTGTCTGCCGGCGACGACAGACGCGGGGACTAACGGATGGCTTTATTCGAGCGGAAGACTGAAGCCGGGAACGCGACAGGCGACGCCGCCACGCGCGCCCTTTCGGTCACGGCTGTCGAGAACGACTTCGTCGAAGCCGTGTACGACAAGCTCGCCAAGGTCTACGACCTCTTCTTCGGCCCTACGCTCCATCCCGGACGACTCCAGGCCATCGACCGGATGCACATTCAGCCCGACGAGCGCGTGCTCGAAGTGGGCGTGGGGACCGGCATCAACCTCGCCCTGTATCCGCGCGAAGCCACCGTCACCGGCATCGACTTTTCGTCGTCGATGCTCGAGAAGGCGCGCGAGCGCGCCGCGCGGAAAGGCGCCGCGCCCGTGCGTTTGCTGCAGATGGACGCCGCCGATCTGCGCTTCGCCGAGGACTCGTTCGATATCGTCTACGCGCCGTATCTGATCAGCGTCGTGCCCGACCCCGTCAAGGTCGCGCAGGAAATGCGCAAGGTCTGCCGTCCTGGTGGACGGATCATCTT
>JBOGIZ010000136.1:0-2220 GCA_050747805.1 Vicinamibacterales bacterium
GGCACGGGCGAAGAGAACCCGCGCAACAACGCCTCGTTCGGCGACGGCATGTATCTCAGCAACGACGGCGGCCGCACCTGGATGCACATCGGTCTCGAAGACAGCGACCGCATCGCGCGCATCCGCATCGACGATCACAATCCCGACGTCGTGTACGCGTGCGCGATGGGACACGAATGGGGGCCGAACGAGCAGCGCGGCGTCTTCAAATCGACCGACGGCGGCAAGAACTGGCAGCGCATCCTGTTCAAGGACACGCTGACCGGGTGCTCCGACATCGACACCAACCCGACGAACTCGAACGAGATTTACGCCGGGATGTACACGTATCTCCGTCAAGCGTGGCATCTGCGGAGCGGCGGCGGCGAAACCGCGCTGTACAAGTCGATGGACGGCGGCGCCACGTGGACGAAGCTCACGAACGGCATTCCCGCCATGCTCGACCGCATCGGCGTCGCCGTCTCGCGCAGCAACACCGACATCGTCTACATGATCAGCGAGACGCTCAACGAACAGGGCGAGCTCTGGCGGAGCGACGACGCCGGCGCGAGCTGGCGCGTCGTGAGCACGAATCCGCAGCTGTCGTTCCGGCCGTTCTATTACTCGGACATGCGGATCGATCCGATCGATCCGAACCGCGTCTACGCGCTGAGCGGCTCGCTGTACATGTCGGAAGACGGCGGACGCACGTTCAGAACGATCGGCCGCGACGTGCACGGCGATCATCAGGCGCTCTGGATCGATCCGACAAACGCGAAGCGGATTCTGAGCGGGAGCGACGGCGGCTTTCAGGTGTCGTACGACAAGGGGGAAAACTTCGCCGTTTTGAACAGCATCCCCTTCACGCAGTTCTATCACGTGAATTACGACATGCAGAAGCCGTACATGGTGTGCGGCGGCCTGCATGACAACGGCACCTGGTGCGGGCCGAGCAATTCACTCCTCTCGGAAGGCATCCGGAAAAACGATTGGTTCACCGTCGGCGGCGGCGACGGCTTCTTCGCGGTGCCCGACCTGAAGGAGCCCTGGCGCGTGTACAACGATCTGCAGGGCGGTGTCATCAGCGTCACCGACACGCGCAGCGGCGCCTCGCGCGCGATCGCGCCGTACCCCAACCGCATCGGGTCGGTGGGCGACGCGATGGAATTCCACAAGCACCGCTTCAACTGGAATTCGCCGATCGCGCTCGGACCAGACGGCACGACGGTCTATTTCGGCGGCGAATCGCTCTTCCGCTCGACCAATCACGGACAGTCGTGGGACATCATCAGTCCGGATCTGACGACGAACGACAAGAACAAGCAGAAGTCCTCGGGCGAGCCGATCGTGACCGACAACACCGCCGCCGAGTTCTACTGCACGATCATCACCATCGGGCCGTCGATGAAAGATCCCAACGTCATCTGGGTCGGCACCGACGACGGCAACGTGCAGGTCACGCGCGACGCCGGCAAGCACTGGGAGAACGTCATCGGCAACGTGCCCGGGCTGAAACCGAACGCGTGGATTCCGACCGTCGAAGCCTCGCCGTACGACCCGGGCACGGCGTTCATCGCCGCGGATCATCACCAGGACAACGACTACACGGCGTACTTCTTCAAGACCACGGACTACGGCAAGACGTGGACACGGCTGAACCTCGGTCTGCCGCCGACGGTCACAGGCTGGCCGCACGTGATCCGCCAGGATCCGAAGAACCCGAAGGTGCTCTATGCCGGCACGGAGCTCGGCCTGTGGGTCTCCTTTGACGGCGGCGCGAAGTGGACGTCGCTGCGCCAAAACCTGCCGCCGGTCCCGGTGCGCGACATCCAGATCCATCCGCGCGACAACGATCTGATCATCGCCACGCACGGCCGCGGAATGTACATCCTCGACGACATCACTGCGCTGCAGCACATCGACGACGCGATGGCGACCGAGGCGCAGCTGTTCGACATCCGGCCGGCCACGCGCTGGACGATCTGGAACAAGGACGGCAGCCTCGGACAGGCAGTCTGGAGGGGACCCAATCCGCCCGAGGGCGCGGTGATCGATTACTACCTGAAGGGGCCCGCGCAGGACGTGACGATGACCGTCACGGACAAGAGCGGCAAGACGATCCGCACGGTTCGCAATCTGCCTCATGAGGCCGGCGTGAATCGCAGCACCTGGGATCTCCACTACGACGCGGCGACTGGAGGCGGCGGGCGCGGCGGCGGCGGACGCGGAGGCCGCGGCGGC
>JBOGIZ010000137.1:0-2090 GCA_050747805.1 Vicinamibacterales bacterium
TCGTCGAAGTCGACGGCCGCGACCGCGTGGTCGACCTCTACGAGTACAAGAAGAAGCATCCGAACGACGTCATCCCGGACGCGATCTACTGGGGCCACTACGTCCGTCACGACAACAACCGCGACGCGATGGGGCTCACGCTGAAGCTCTCGCAGAACGTGCTGAACACGTATCTGGGCTGGAAGGCGCAGGTGCTGCACGATCTGCACGAGTCGGTCGCGCTGATGTACGACAACACGATCGGCAACGGTCCGTATAATGCCTGGCTCGATCCGATTCTGACGAACGAGTGGCAGCTCATCGGCTGGAACAACGTAAACGAAATGACACGGATGGGCATGCCCGGCGTCTTCGCGTGGGGCACGTTCGACACGTGGTCGCCCGGTTACCTGATGTTCATGGCGGCCACCCACAACGGCATCAGCCGCCTGTACGAGACCTACGGCAATGGTGGCACCGCCGACACCGAGGAGCACACGCTGTCGCCGGCCGACACCTCGCGCACCTGGTACCGCCAGAACCCCGCGCCCCAGCACGTGCGCTGGTCGCTGCGCGACAACAACAACTACGAACAGACGGGTCTGCTCGTCTCGCTCAACTACATCGCGAACAACCGCGTGTACTTCCTGCGCAACTTCTACGACAAGAGCAAGCGCTCGATCCTCAAGCCGAAAGTCGAAGGACCGGCCGCCTATGTGCTTCCCGGCAACGATCCACGCAAGGAGGCGCAGGCGGAGCTGCTCAAGGTCATGCAGAAGCAGGCAGTCGAGATCTCGCGCGCGACGGCGCCGTTCACCGTGAGCGTGCCCGTGCATCGCGCGGCGGCAGGCGGACGCGGCGGCCGTGGCGGACGCGGCGGGGGAGCGGCGGAACAGGCGGGCGGCGCAGGTGAGGGCAGTCAGCCGGCCGCAGCCCAGCAGCAGCCGCAGAGCGAAACGCGCGAGTTTCCGGCTGGCAGCTACATCATCCGCATGGATCAACCGTACTCGCGCATCGCCGATACGCTGCTCGATTATCAGTACTGGGCGCCGAACGACCCGCAGCAGCGGCCGTATGACGACACCGGCTGGACGTTCCCGGAGGCCTTTGGCGTGCAGTGCGTCCGGATCACGGACGTCAAGGTGCTCGACGCGGCCATGGAGCGCGTGACCGACGTCATGCCGGCTGGCGGCGTCAGCGGCACCGGCCAGGTGTTCGCGATCAACGACAACGGCGGCAACGGGCTCATCACGGTTCGCTACAAGCTGAAAAACGCCGACATCCAAATCGCGGAGGATCCGTTCGAGGCGGGTGGCGTCACGTTCAACCGCGGCACGTTCATCATCAAGGGTGTGAGCGAATCCGATCTCAACGCCGCGATCGCGCCGTTCGGTCTGAAGGCGGTCGGGCTCGCCGCGGCGCCATCGGTGAAACAGCATCCGGCGCGCGCGCCGCGCATCGCGATCCTCCATCAGTGGGCGAACACGCAGACCGAAGGTTGGTGGCGTGAGGCCTTCGATCTGTACGGCGTGCCGTACGACTACATCGATCCGCAGACGGTCCGCGATACCGCCGACCTTCGCGCCAAGTACGACGTCATCATCTTCGGCCCCGGCGGCGGCGAAGTCGCGATCGAAGGGACGCCGATGTGGCGGACGCCGATCCCGTACAAAGACACCGCAGACACGCCGAACGTAGGCACGTGGGCCCAGACCGACGACACGCGGATCGGCATGGGCCTCGAAGGCGAGATGCACATCCGCAATTTCATCAACGCCGGCGGACTGTTCCTCGCTTCGAACAGCAGCGCGAATCTTGCGATCTCGAACAACTTCACGTACGGAGTGTCTTCGGTGCGCCCGGGCGCGGCGTCGCGCGTCGTCGGATCGCTGCTGCGCACGAAGATCGTCGATGACGCGAGCCCGATCGTGTACGGCATCCCTGACAACCTGGCGATGTACAGCGACGCGGGCGAGAGCTTCGGCGTGAGCGCCACGGCCGGCGGCGGGGGACGCGGCGGCGGTGGTGGCGCGGCCGCAGGCGCCGGTGGCCGCGGTGGACGAGGCGGCAGCACACGCGTGACAGGACGCGGAACGCCTGACGATCCCGAC
>JBOGIZ010000138.1:0-4404 GCA_050747805.1 Vicinamibacterales bacterium
CGCCACGCATGCGTCAGTTCGGCGTTCCATTCGTCGCGGAAGTCGCGTCTCGCCCATTCGGGCGCAAGGCGCGAGACGAGTGCGATGAAGCGCCGAACGATTTCAGGCATGCTTCGGCCGCCTGACCAGCGGCGCAAGGCCTTCGAAGCGCGCGATCGCCGCTTCGAGCGCGTCCGCGCCAGACGCGGTCAGCTCGTAATAGCGGCGCGGCGGCCGCTGCTCGCGGCGCGCGGTCTTCTCGCTCTCCCAGCTCGATCGGACAAAGCCGAGCGTTTCGAGACGGCGGAGGGCTGGATAGACCGTGCCCGTCTGCAGACCTGTGCGATCGGCGATCTCGAATCCGTAGCGCGATCCCGACGCCATCGCCTGCATCACGAGCGTCGTGGGATACGTGACGTTGTGCCTCACGCACCGAGACTAGCTAATATTCTACATAGTGTCAACAGCGCCCAAGCCGGTGGCGAGCCGCCATGATGATCTGATAATTTGGATGAGCGACTGCGAACTGACATGGCTGACGAACACGACAACCCCGTCAAAGTGATCGATCGCCGCTGGTGGGCGCGCGGCGAGGACGCTGGCGGGGCAAAAGACGCATCGCTCAAGCCAAGCTACGTGGAGGAGCTCGAGCACAGAGTCGCCAGCAGCGAAAAACAGGCACAGGAATATCTGACGAAGTACCGTGAGGCGTCGCGCGAGTTCGAGGACGCGCGCGCGCGCATGCGCAAGGAGCTGGCAAAGGACGCCGAACGTTCACGCCGCGAAGTCCTCGTCAGCCTGCTCGAGGTCGTCGATAACCTCGACCGCGCGATCGATGCGGCACAAAAAGCGTCGACCGCATCGGACGACCCTCTTCTTCAGGGCGTCGAAATGGTGAGGCAGCAGTTCCTCTCGAAGTTGGACGGCTTTGGCATCCGCCGCATCCCCTCCGACGGCGCCGCGTTCGATCCCGAGCGTCACGAGGCCGTTACGACGGTCCCCGGTGCGGGTCCGGCCGACGAGGGCCGCATCGCGGGCGTCGTCCGTCACGGCTACATGATCGGCGACGAGGTGCTACGCCCCGCGCTGGTAGCGGTGTACCAAGCCCTCACCACAAATCCCTGAACTCCAGCCTCCAGCCTCCAGCCTCCAGCCTCCAGCCTCCAGCCTCAAACACGTTAGTATCACTCCATGCGCCACACACGCCTGCTCTTCGCGTCTGCGGCAGCCGTCATCTGCGCCGCAGCCACACCCTCCATGCAGACTCAGCATCTGAAATATCCGGTCGCCGCTAAAGGCTCGGTGGTCGACAACTATCACGGCACCAAGGTCGCGGATCCCTATCGATGGATGGAAGACCTCGACTCGAGGGAAGTCGCCGACTGGGTCAACGCGGAAAACGCCGTGACGTTTGGCTATCTCGGGTCACTGTCCATTCGAGACAGGCTGAAAGCGCGCATCAGCCAGCTGTGGGACTACCCGAAGACCGATGTGCCCTTCATCGAAGGCGGAAAGATCTGGTATCGCAAGAACTCGGGACTGCAGAAACAGGCGCCGCTCTACGTTCGAGATTCACTGAACGGCGCGCCGAGGCTCGTGATCGACCCCAACACGATCTCATCGAACGGCACCGTCGCCCTCGAGGAAACCGTCATCTCTCCCGACGGTAAGCTCATGGCGTACGGCCTCTCCGAAGGCGGAGCGGACTGGCGCACGATCAAGATCCGAAATCTGACGACCGGCGCCGACCTGCCGGACACGATCAAATGGATGCGCTTCTCGGGAATCTCCTGGACGAAGGACGCGAGAGGCTTCTTCTACTCGCGTTATCCCGAACCGCCGGCTGGCAAAATGCTCCAGGCGGCACTGGCGCATCAGGCGCTCTACTATCACGCCGTAGGCACGCCGCAGTCGCAGGACAGACTGATATACGAGCGCAAGGATCTTCCGACGTGGTTCATCGGCGGCGCCGTCACTGAGGACGGACGCTATCTGCTCATCACGACGGCGCGCGGATCCGACAACAGGAACCGCCTCTACGGCGCGGATCTCGTCGATCCCATGCACCCGCACGTCGCCGCGGCGATCAAGCCGCTCGTCGAGAACGACGATGCGGAGTACGCGCCGATCGGCAACGTCGGTCCGACGATCTATCTGCGAAACGACCTCCACGCGCCGAATCGGCGGATCATCGCCCTGAATTTCAATGATCCCGCGCCGTCGGCCTGCAAGACGATCGTCGCGGAGCGTCCTCAGGCCATCGAAGCCGCGGCCCTCAATGGCGGCAAGGTCGTCGCGCAGTACCTCGTCGATGTACAGAGCCGGCTCGATGTCTTCAATCTCGACGGCTCCTCCGCGAGCGAGATCAAGCTGCCGGGCCCGGGCTCGCTGGCCGGCATCAGCGGCCGCGAAGATACGAGCCTCATGTTCTATGGCTTCACGTCGCCGCTCTATCCAACGACGATCTTCTCGTACGACCTGAAGAGCGGAACGAGCAGCCCATTCGACGCCGCCAAGCCGCCGGTTGACGTCAGCCAATACGAAACAGTCGAGAAGTTTGCCGTCTCGAAGGACGGAACCAAGGTTCCCTACTTCATGACGTCGAAGAAGAACCTGCCGCGCGACGGCAACAACCCGACGATGCTGTATGGCTACGGTGGATTTTCGATCAGCACGCTGCCGGCGTATCGGTCGGACGTGCCTGCCTGGCTTGAACTTGGCGGCGTGTGGGTCACGGCGAACATGCGCGGCGGCGCGGAATACGGCGAGGCGTGGCATCAGGCCGGCATGCTCGACAAGAAGCAACAGGTGTTCGACGACTTCATTGCCGTCGCGGAGGATCTGATCAAGCAGAAGATCACCTCGCCGGCAAAGCTCGGCGTGATGGGCGGCTCCAACGGCGGTCTGCTCGTGGGCGCGGTCGAGACCGAGCGGCCCGTTCTGTTCGCCGTCGCGCTGCCGGCGGTCGGCGTGATGGACATGCTGCGCTACGACAGATTCACGGGCGGTCATGCCTGGGCCACCGAATACGGCTCGTCGTCGAACCCGGAGCAGTTCGCGTTCCTGATCAAGTACTCGCCGCTCCAGAACGTCCGCGCGGGCACGTGCTATCCGGCCACGCTCGCGACGACCGCCGACCACGACGATCGCGTGGTGCCGAGCCACTCGTTCAAGTACATCGCGACGCTGCAGGCGGCGCAGACGTGCGGGAAGCCGGTCCTGATTCGTGTTGAAACGGAGGGTTCGCACGGATATCGGCCCACCGACAAACGAATCGCGGAGCTCGCGGACGAGTGGGCGTTCGCAGCGGTCAATATGGGGATGTCCGGACGTTAGGCCGCTCGTCCCTGGTCCCTTGTCCCTCTTGACCGCTATATAATTGGATCGTGCCTCTGTACGAATATGCCTGCCGCGCCTGCGGCCGCCACTTCGAAGCGTTCGTGACGACGGAGCGGACGGCGGTGTGTCCGGGCTGCGACGGCACGGATCTGCAGAAGCTGCTTTCGAGCCCTGGAATGGTCGGCGTCGCGCCGGGCCGTGAGGCCCAAGCGCCATCCGGGTGTCGTGCGCAAGGCGGCCAGTGCGGGTGTGGCCCCAACCCCAATTAGTGAATTCGTGAATTGGTGAGTTGGTGAATTGAATTGGTGGATTGGTGGCCAAATCACCAATTCACCAATTCAATTCACCAGATCACCAGTCCACCAATTCACCAATCACCAGTTGCCCGGAGTCACCATCATGTCGACAACTATCAATGAACGCGGCTACGCGCACCCCGAGGTGCTCGTCTCGACCGACTGGGTCCAGCAACACCTCGACGATCCGTCCGTGCGGCTCGTCGAGTCGAACGAAGACACACTGCTTTATGCGTCCGGCCATGTTCCCGGGGCCGTACACGTGGATTGGACCTCGGATCTCAACGATCAGATCCGCCGCGATTACATCACGCGCGAGGGCTTCGACACGCTGATGTCGCGAATCGGCGCGACGAAGGACACGACCGTCGTGTTCTATGGCGACAAGAACAACTGGTGGGCATGCTATGCCTTCTGGGTGTTCCAGCTGTTCGGCCATGCCAAAGCGAAAGTCATGGATGGCGGCCGCGTGAAGTGGCTGAAAGAGAACCGCCCGACGTCGCGCGACGTGCCGTCCTACCAGAAGACGTCCTACACGGCCTCGGAGCGCAGCGACGCGCCGATCCGCGCGTTTCGCGACGACGTGCTCGCGCATCTCGGGAAGCACGGACAGCTCGTCGACGTTCGCAGTCCCGAGGAATACTCGGGCGCTCGGATGCACATGCCGGACTACCCCAATGAAGGCGCGCTGCGAGGCGGCCACATTCCCGCCGCCAAGAGCATTCCCTGGGGAAAGGCCGTCAATCCCGACGACGGCACGTTCAAGCCGGCGGCGGAGTTGAAGAAGCTG
>JBOGIZ010000139.1:0-2661 GCA_050747805.1 Vicinamibacterales bacterium
GGCCTGCACCGCGGCCATGCGAAGATCATCGATCGGGTGCGCCGGCTGGCAGGTGAACGCGGCGGCACGCCGGGCGCGATGACGTTCGATCCGCATCCGTCGCGGGTCGTGCGTCCAGATAAGGCGCCGCCTCTGCTGATGACGACCGCGCAGCGGCTCGAGGCGCTCGGGCGCGCCGGCATGCAAGGCGTGGCCGTCCTGCGCTTCACGCGCGAGATGTCGCGGTGGGATCCGGAAACCTTCGTGCGCACTGTCCTCGTCGAGTGGCTGCGCGTGGTCGAGGTCTGGGTCGGCGCGAATTTTCTGTTCGGCCACGACCGCGAGGGCACGTTCACGGTGCTCCGCGGGCTGGGCGCGCGGTACGGGTTCCGTGCGGAGAAGATCGATCCGGTCCGCTACAAGGATTTCGTGGTCTCGAGCACGAGGATCAGGCGGCTCGTGTCCGAAGGACGCGTCGACGAAGCGGGCGCGCTGCTCGGCCATCATTATTTCATCGACGGAGCGGTAGTGCGCGGAGCCGGCCGCGGCGCGCGCCTCGGATTTCCAACGGCTAACCTCCAGACCGACAACGAGCTACTGCCGCCGGCCGGCGTCTATGCGACGGCTGCGACGATCGACGGCATCGCGTACCCGTCAGTGACCAACGTCGGCATGCGGCCGACGTTCGGCGACGTGGATCGCCTGCAGATCGAGACGCACCTGCTCAAGGGCAGCCGCGATCTGTCCGACGCGTCGCTGCGGCTGTCATTCGTGCAGCGGCTGCGCGACGAGCGGGCGTTTCCGGATGTGGACGCCCTGCGCGCGCAGATCGACGCCGACTGCCGCTCCGCACGGCGCCTGTTCAGCCGCATCGCGTTGTGATCCGTGATCCGTGATCCGTGATCCGTGATGCGTGATGCGTGATGCGTGATCCGTGGTGCGTGATTCGCGATTCGTGATTCCCGCACCTCCCGTCCCCCGCACCCCCGCGCCCCGCACGCCGCCGCCGCCGCCCGCCTCCCGCACTCCGCCCTCCGCATCACGGCCCACGCCCTCCGTGCGATAGAATCGCTTCCTATGGCTGAGCCGCCGCCGCGCGTGGATCTGCGTCTCACGGTCCCCGCGTCGGTCGTTTACACGGGGCTCGCCGGCGAGATCGCGGCGCGCTTCGCCGAATACCGCGGTGCGTCGAAGGAGACCGCGGCGAGACTGGCGAGGGCCGTGGAAGCGATCGTGTCGCGCGCGCGCGGCGCATCGGCCGAATCGGTGACCTTCGAAGTCACAACCAGTGAAGACCAGCTGACCGTTCAAGCCGACGCGGCCGGCCGCAAAGAACAGACCTCCTGTCCAATCGATGCGTCTCTATAACACGCTGACGCGGCGCGAAGAACCGTTCGCGCCGTCCGACGATGGCACGGTGCGCATGTACACGTGCGGCCTGACGGTGTACGCCCGAGGCCACATCGGCAACTTCCGCACCTTTACGGCGCTCGACGTGCTGCGCCGTGCGCTCGAGTTCGAAGGCCTGCACGTGATCCAGGTGCGCAATTACACCGACGTGGACGACCGCACGATCGCCGAATCCACAAAGGCCGGCGTGCCGCTGCGCGACTACACGCAGCAATTCATCGACGCCTTCGAGCGCGATGCCGCGGCGCTCGGGCTCGAGCGCGTGGAGTTCACGCCGCGCGCGACGGATCACATCCCGGCGATGGCGGGGATGATCCGGGCGCTCGAGCGAAATGGCCATACGTACGAATCCGACGGCTCGATCTACTTCAAAATCTTGACGTTCCCCGACTACGGCAAGCTCGCGCGTCTGGATCACGCGGGCATTCGGAGCGGCGCGCGCGTTGACTCAGACAAGTACGACAAAGAGGACGCCCGCGATTTCGTCTTGTGGAAAGGCGCCCGGCCCGGAGAGCCGGCGTGGGACGAGGGCCTTCCGTCGGGCCGCCCCGGCTGGCACATCGAGTGTTCGGCGATGGCCGAAGAACTGCTCGATCACTTGCCGCTCGACATCCACGGCGGGGGAGTGGACCTGATCTTTCCACATCACGAAAACGAGATCGCGCAGGCGGAAGGCGCGACGGGCCGGCCGTTTGTTCGCGTGTGGGTGCATGTCGAGCACCTGATGATCGAAGCCGAGGACAATGACGGCGACGAAGGGCCGGAGAAGATGTCGAAATCGCTCGGGAACGTCTTCAACCTCGAAGACGTGACCGGCCGAGGCTTTCGGCCGTCGGCGCTGCGCTTCCTGTATCTCGGCACGCACTACCGCAAGCAGCTGAAGTTTTCCTGGAACGCGATGGGGCAGGCCGAAGAGGCGCTGAGGCGCCTGACCGACTGTCTCGCGCGGCTCGACACGCTGCCAGAAGGCACCGCGACCGCCGCGGTGGCCTCGAGAATCGAGGAAGCCTCGACCGCCTTTGCCGGTCACATCGCGGCTGATCTCAACACGGCCGGCGCGCTTGGCGCGATCTTCGATCTCGTGCGCGCGCTGAATTCCGCGATCGACGCGGGTGAGCTCCGCGCGGGAGACGCGCCGGTCGTGCGCGCCGCGTTCGATCGGTTCGATCGCGTGCTGGGCGTCCTCGCGCTGCGCCGCGCGGAAGACGAACGTCTGCCCGTGCCCGCCGACGAAATCGACCGGCTCATCCAGGCACGTCGTACCGCGAGGGC
>JBOGIZ010000140.1:0-1692 GCA_050747805.1 Vicinamibacterales bacterium
ACCATTCGAGTGGACCTTCACGCGCCGCGACCTGGCCAAATTGCTGGCCAAACTGACCCCCTCCAACGCCGATGCGATCGCCGCCTGAGGAAATACGTGTACGAACTTCTGAAACGGTGTACTAAGCGAGCAGCCGGAGGGGACCGCCGCGAAGCGCGGCTGCGAGCGCCAATAAACGGAGAGGTACCGAAGTGGTCGTAACGGGGGCGCCTCGAAAGCGTCTTGCCGGGTAACCGGCACGGGGGTTCGAATCCCTCCCTCTCCGCCACCTTTTCGAGCCTGCCTTGCGCAGGCTTTTTTGTTGGCCGATCGCGATGAGTTCCGCCGCGGGACGTCGGCGTTCCCGGGGACGATCAGAATTTGGATCCGCCGATCAAAATCCGGATCCCTTGTCCTGTTTCGACCCAATTCCGCGTGTCGGAACGGAACCCTTTCTTACCTCCGCGCCGTGTCAACCCGTGCAGCAGCAAGCAATTCCCGACAGGCGCCGCCGTGTGCGCGGATGGCACTCGGTGTGCTCATTTGGCAACACCGCCGCATGCCGCATCCGACTGATCGCTTCGTCCGGCCAGACACTGGCGGTGGCACCGGCACGCTCGCGGCGGTGCCGCCGGACGGCCGGACGGTCGGCCTCACGTACGAGCCTTTCTACGGACTGCGGGAAAAGCCGTTCAGCCTCGCGGCGGACCCGCGATTTTTCTACCAGAGCCGGGCGCATGCCCCCGCATTCGACGAACTGCTGCACGCGGTCCGGCGCCGCGAAGCGCTCAACGTCCTGACGGGACCGGTCGGAGCGGGGAAGACGACGCTCTGCCGCGCGCTGCTCGAGAGCCTCGATCGAAAAACCTTCAGCGCGTTTGTCCCCGATCCGTTCGCGTCGCGCGAAGACCTGCTGAAGATCATCCTGGCGGACTTCGGCGTGACGTCGCCCGAGGAACTGGCCGGCGAGCGCCTGCGCGGGGCGTCGCGGACCGAGCTCAGTTATCTGCTGCAGGACTTCCTGGCCTCGCTGGCGCCGCTGCAGGCCTTCGCGGTCGTCTTCCTCGATGAAGCGCAGAATCTGTCCCTGCCGCTGCTGGAGGAGTTGCGCATTCTGTCTGACGGCGGCGGACCGCTGCAGCTCGTGCTGGTCGGCCAGCCGGAGCTGGAGGACAAGCTGCAGCTGCCCGAGATGTGCCAGCTCGAACAGCGCGTGTCGGTGCACTGCCGTCTCGCGCCGCTCGATTGCGCAGGTGTCGCCGGGTACATCTCACACCGGCTGCACCGCGCCGGCGGCAGTGCGGATCGAATCCAGTTTGGGGGCGACGCGGTCGAATCGATTTTCGAGCAGTCGGGCGGAGTGCCGCGGGTCATCAATCGGCTGTGCGACCGCGCCTTACAGGCGGCGCATTCGCGCCGCGCGTCGACGATCGATCGTGAGATTCTCGAGGCGGCGAGGCCGCGAACCAGGCGCGCCGCCGCGCGTCCCGGCCTGCAGTCGATCGCCGCATTTCCGCCCGAACGGGCGGACGTGGCGTACGACGAGCTCGCGCCCATCGGCGCCGCCGCCGCGCCGGCCGAGGCGGCATCCACTCCAGCGGCAGCGGAATATGCATCCGCCCAGCCGACGGCGCCCGCGCAACGCGCTGCCGAGGCGCAGGCCGCGTGCGCCACCACCGAACGGAACGCCATTGATCCGGTGGATGCGTGGCT
>JBOGIZ010000141.1:0-3182 GCA_050747805.1 Vicinamibacterales bacterium
CAGATGATCCCGGACGCTCGCGCCTTTGCCCTTCAGCCATCGGCCGATGTAGCTTTCGCTGCGTCCACCGCCGTAGGTGTTGGCCGTGTCGAACACGTTGATACCCAGATCGAGCGCCCGATCCATCAGCGCGAACGCCTGCGGTTCGTCCTCGCCCATTCCGAAGAATGCCGGCGCGGATCCGATGCCGCCGAAATTCCCGCAGCCCAGCGCGAGCCGCGACACTTTCACGCCTGTCGTCCCGAGGCGGCGGTAGTCCATCGGCGTTCAGCCTACCTCACGTTTCCGCATGACGATTGCAGCCGCTAAACGTCACGACCTGCGCCGCATTCTCGGCGTCGGCTTCGGCCTTGCCGTCATCGTCGGCGCGACGCTCGGGATCGGCATCCTGCGCACCCCGGGCCTCGTGGCCGGCCAGCTCGGGTCGCCGTCGCTCATTCTCCTCGTCTGGGTGCTCGGCGGGCTCTACACGCTCATCGGGGCGATTTGCTTTACCGAACTCGGCACGATGCTGCCGCAAGCGGGCGGCTACTACGTGTACGCGCGGCGTGCGTTCGGCGACATGGTCGGCTTTGCCGTCGGGTGGTCCGACTGGCTGACGTACTGCTCCGTGCTCGGCTACATCTCGATCGGGCTTGCTGAATTCGTCGCCGTGCTCCATCCGGCGCTCTCGCGGTGGACGACCCTCATCGCGTCGGTGACGCTGATCGCGTTCGTCATGCTTCAGTGGACCGGCGTTCGGGTCAGCGCGCAATTTCAGGAGGTCACGACCGCCGCGAAATTCGCCGCGTTCGCGGTGCTCGTGGCGGCCTGCCTCCTCCTCGGACAGGCCGGCGCCGCACACGGCGCTCCGGTGCTATCGACGACCACGTTCGGCGCGGTGATTCTCGCGCTCCAGTCCGTCGTAATCACCTATGGCGGCTGGCAGAGCGCGCTCTATTTCACGGAGGAGGATCGCGATCCGTCGCGCAATCTTCCGCGCGCGATGATCGGCGGCGTTGCGGCGGTCATCGCGATCTATCTGCTCGTCAATCTCGCGCTGCTGCGCGTGCTGCCGATCGCGCGTCTCGCCGCATCCACGCTCCCGGCGGCCGACGCCGCGCAGGCGATCGCCGGCGTCCGCGGTGCCGAGCTCATTACCATCCTCTCGATTGTCTCGCTCGCGCCGCTGCTGAACGCGATCCTGATGATCGGCACGCGGATTCTCTTCGCGATGAGCCGCGACGGGCTCATGCCGTCGGGCGCCACTGCCGTCAACGCTGGCGGCACGCCGACGGTGTCGACGATCGTCACGATGGTCGTCGCGCTCGGATTGATCGCGACCGGCACGTTCCAGAAGCTGGTCGCGCTGACGTCGTTCTTCCTTGCGGCGAACTATTTCGTCTGCAGCCTGGCGCTCATCGTGCTGCGCCGCCGCGAGCCGCGGCTCGCGCGTCCGTTCCGCGCGTGGGGCGATCCGGTGTCGGCCTGGATCGTCGTCGGCGGCGCGGTCGCGTTTCTCTACGGCGCGCTTCGCGCGGATACTCGCGACGCGCTCGTAGCGCTCGGCCTGATCGCGGCCGGGCTCGTTGCTCGCGCGATGGCATCGCGGCGATGACGCCGGAGGCGCCGCCCGAGTGGATTGTGCCCATGGCAGCGACGCTCACACAGGAGCGGTTCACGAGCCCGGCTTGGATCTTCGAGCGGAAATACGACGGCGTTCGCGTGCTCGCGTTCAAGAGAGCGAGCGGCGTCACCCTTCTGTCCCGCAACCGCCTGCCCCAGAATCTGCCCCCGATCGCTGACGCCGTCACCCGCCTGCCGGTTCGCGACGCTGTCCTCGATGGCGAAGTGACCTGGTCGCCCGCCGGCGCCCTTTACCATGTCTTCGACGTGATGTGGCTCGATGGCCGGGATGTCAGGACGTTGTTGCTCGACGAGCGCCGCGTCCTTCTCGAGGCCCTCCCGCTCGACGCGCCGCTCGCTCGCGTGCCGGCTCTGTCGGACGACAAGCCGTGGGAGCGCGCCTGCAGCGAAGGCTGGGAAGGCGTGATCGCCAAGCGGCGCGATTCGATCTACGAGCCGCGGCGCTCGCCGCACTGGCTCAAGATGAAATGCGAAGCATCGCGGGAATTCACCGTCGGAGGATTCACCGATCCGCAGGGCGCCCGCGTCGGCCTCGGCGCCTTGCTGGTCGGCTACTTCGACGGCGGCGATTTCATCTATTCTGGCAAGGTAGGCACGGGCCTTGATACGAGGATGCTGCTCGATCTCCGCCATCGTCTCGACGCACTCGAAATCCCAGCCTCGCCCTTCACGAAAGCCACCGGTCTTCCCCGTCTCCGTGCGCATTGGGTTACGCCGCGGATCGTCGTCTCCGTCGGCTTCATCGAGTGGACCGCACGCGGAAAGCTGCGGCATCCTCGACTGCTCGAGGTGCGCACGTGATCATCCCCATCAGCCATCCCGACAAGATCCTCTTTCCCGACGAGGGGATTACCAAGGGCGATCTCGCGGCGTACTACGAAGCGATCGCTCCTGTGATGCTTCCGCACATCGCCCGACGGCCGGTGACAATGGAGCGCTATCTCCGAGGAATCGGGGCGCCGGGCTTCATTCAGAAGGACGTCTCCAAGGGATTTCCCAAGTGGCTGGAGCGCGTCGAAGTGCCGAAGCACGGCGGTACCGTGCACCATCCGATCGTCACCGACGCCCGCTCGCTCGTCTGGCTCGCCAATCAGAACTGCGTCACGCCGCACGTCTGGACACGGCGCGTGCCCGACCTGGCCAATCCTGACGTCTGCGTGTTCGACTTCGATCCGTCGACGGACGATGACGCCGCCGCGGTGCGGAGCGCGGCAGTGGCGCTGCGCGATCTGCTGAAGGAGTTGGGATTACAGAGCTGGATCAAGACCAGTGGATCGAAGGGGTTTCACATCGCGGTGCCGCTTGACGGATCCTCGGACGTGCCAACCGCCGCGCGCTTTGCCGACGCCGTCGGGACGCTGCTCGTCAGGCGTCATCCCGAGCAACTCACACAGGAATTTCACAAGGCCGACCGCGGCGGACGGATTCTCGTCGACACAGGGCGGAACGTCTACAGTGCGACGTTCGCCGCAGCCTACGCGGTGCGCGCGAAACCCGGCGCGCCGGTGTCGGCTCCCTGCACATGGGAAGAAGTCGAGCGCGGCAAGGTCGAGCCG
>JBOGIZ010000142.1:0-3700 GCA_050747805.1 Vicinamibacterales bacterium
GCGCAGTACAGCGCGTGGCTCGACGTGCTCGGCAGTCTGCAGCCGTTCCTGCCGCGCGGCCGGCCGCTCGCCGGGCTCGACATCGGTCCGCGCATCGATCTCGAAGCGATGCGGATCCGCTACGAGCGGACGTCGCCAATCGTGCGCGCGGCCGCGCGAGACAGCTATGACACGTACCTGCGGGCGAACCGGGTCGAGCAGGGAATCGCCAGCTATGATCTCGTCGTGCAGCTCATCCTGGGCGTGGAGCTCGACGCGCAGGGGCATCCGCGCCGCCGCTGAGGCGGCGCATCGTTTGCAGCGCGGCTCGCTTGTGGGAATCCGCCTTACGCGGGGTCGAGCTGATCGACGTCTTTTTGCGAGACCGGAGACAGGCCCTGACCCGTACGCAGATCGTCGGGCTGCACGTCGGGATTGGGACCGAGAAATTCGACGTCCCGCCAGCGCCGCCAATCGCATTCATGGCAGCGATACGGCTGATGTTGCGTCAGTTTCTGGCGAAGGCGCTCGACTGCATTCCGGAGCCTGGACGGATAAACCCTGGCGGACCGGCATCGCGGGCATTTCATCGTCTAATACCTCCGGGGATGCGGTGATCGTAACACGGTTGAGTTCATGGCGCGGAAATTGAAATTTTCCCTCCGGGATGGCGAGGCGTCGGCGCGCGCGGCGGGGCTGGTCTACACGACCGACCGGCAGCCTGGCCTCCGTCGTCTCGGACGTCCCGGTCGTTTTCGCTACGTGAACGGACACGGCCGGCGTGTGGCGGCGGCAGACGCCGGCCGCATCAAGGCGCTCGTCATCCCGCCAGCCTGGGCCGAGGTCTGGATCTGTGCCAATCCGCGAGGACATTTGCAGGCGACCGGCCGCGACGCGCGCGGGCGCAAGCAGTTCCGCTATCACCCGAAATGGCGC
Source organism: Vicinamibacterales bacterium (assembly GCA_050747805.1). Taxonomy (GTDB): domain Bacteria; phylum Acidobacteriota; class Vicinamibacteria; order Vicinamibacterales; family 2-12-FULL-66-21; genus JAICSD01. Next base: position 916 of record JBOGIZ010000142.1, read on the forward strand.
CGGGTGCGCGACGAGACGAAATACGGGCGCATGATCGCCTTCGGCCGCGCGCTGCCGGCGATCCGGCGCCGGACGCGCGCCGACCTCGGCAAACCAGGTCTGCCGCGCCAGAAAGTGCTGGCCGCCGTTGTCGCGCTGCTGGAAAAAACGTTCATCCGCGTCGGAAACGAGGAGTACGCACGTGCGAACCACTCGTTTGGATTGACCACGATGCGCGACGGCCACGTGAAGATCGCGGGTTCCAAAGTGAGGTTCGTGTTCAAGGGGAAGAGCGGTGTCGAGCACGAGCTCGAACTCGACGACCGCCGGCTCGCGCGCATCGTCAAGCAGTGCCGCGACCTGCCCGGTCAGGAGCTGTTTGAGTATCGAGACGACGAGGGCGCGATTGTCGACGTCGGGTCGGCGGACGTCAACGGGTATTTGAAGGAGATGACGGGACAGGACTTTACGTCGAAGGATTTCCGCACGTGGGCGGGGACGGTACTGGCGGCGAAGCTGCTGCGGGAGTTCGAATCGACCGATTCCGACGCCCGCGCGAGGAAAAACATCGTGAGTGCAATTGAAGAGGTGGCGCGGCAGCTCGGGAACACGCGCGCCGTGTGCCGCAAATGCTATGTGCATCCGGCCGTGCTCGACGCGTACCTGGATGGATCGATGCGCCGCGGGATGGCCGAACGCGCGCGTGCGGTGGCCTCCGTGCGCGGGCTGACCGAGGCGGAGACGGCGGTGCTCGCCCTGCTGCAGCGCCGGCTCGCCCGGACGCCCGCGCGGCGCGCGAGTTGACGGCTACTTTCCGGCGACGCTGATGCCGCCGTTCGTCGTTTCGAGCGAGATTTTGGCGCCGCCGCCGTTCAGGCGTCCCTCGAAATGGCGCCGCGTATTGCCGTCGGCCGCTTCGAATGCCAAGCCGCCGGTGTCGATTCCGCCGTTGACGACCTCCGCGGAGAGTGTGGTTTTCGTGTCTTTCGGCAGCGTGAGCTTGACGCTCCCGTTGACGCACTCCAGCTTTGCTCCGTCATCGGCGACGCGCGCGAGATCGACGTTGACGGACCCGTTGACGGTCTCGGCTTGCACCCGACCGGCCACGTTGCGCAGCGTGACGCTGCCATTCGTCGTTTCGGCCTGCACGGCGCCCTGTTCGCCGGTGACCTCGACGCCGCCGTTGACCGTCGACAGATGCAGCTCGGCGCCCGCAGGCACCTTGATCTCATAGTCCACCTGTGAGCTGCCGCCGAAGGTGATGCCGCTCGTTTTCGGTACTTTCGTTTCGATGGTGACGTGCGACGGCGATACGGTCGTCGCGTCGATCGTGATTCGCTTCAGCGCGTCCTTGGCGGCATCGTCGGATGCGCCATGCGCCTTCTTCGTGGCCGTCACGTCGAGGGTTCCGTCGGTTGACGGTTCGACGGAGATCTTGCCGTTGACATTCGTCACGTCCAGCCTGCCGTTCGGCTCGAGTTTCAGCGTCGTATGCCACTGGTCGGTGGCTTCGCTCCGCATGCCGGCCGTCATCAGGTCGCAGCCGGCGGCCGTCAGGATCGCCGGCAGCCAGACAATCGCCAGCGCGCGGCGGATAGGTCGCGTCATTCTCGCCCTCCGCTGGAAGTATACGCGGGTCGATTGCCGCGCGTTCGGCGCCCGCCTTCGGATACAATCGCCGCCGGCACATGTCTGACCGCAAGTATCGTCAGCGGGGCTACCAGGACGAACCGCGCGAGACCCGCGAGCGCAAGCCCGAGCAGAAGAAGGAATACACTCCGCGCGGGCAACCCCCGATTCAGCCGAAGACGTTCAACATGCCGGGGTTCCGCGAAGTGCAGAAGTGCGCGCGCTGCGGAAATGAGCTGACAATCGCCGAGGCGTGGGGCCAGACCGGTGCGTGCGCGCGCTGCGGAGCCGACCTCCACACGTGCGCGCAGTGCGCGCACTTTGATACGAGCGCCCTGTTCGAATGTCAGAAGCCGATCGCCGCGCGCGTGTCGCCCAAGGACGCGCGCAACACGTGCGACCAGTTCGAACCGCGCACGACTGTCGAGCGCGAGACCAAGTCGTCCTCGTCGCCGTCGAGTCCTTCGAGCGCGAAGAAGGCGTTCGACGATCTGTTCAAGTAACGCACGTGGACGGCGGACGGGTGTCAGCGGTCCAACGCTGCGGGGCATCAGGAAACGGGGCAGTCGTATGACACGGCATGTGGTGATGGCAGCGCTTGCGCTGGCGGCGACAACGACATTCGGCGCGGCGCCGAAGGTGCATCGGCTCGAGGCGACGCCGTCGACCATTGCGTACGGGTGGTACGACGCGGCCGGCGTGCCCGTCCTTCGCATCGCATCCGGCGACATCATCGACGTCGACACCCTGCTGACGAACACCCCCACAGGACTCGCGCGCGCCGGAGTGCCCGACGATCAGATCCAGGACTCGCTCAAGCAGATCACCGCCGCGTTTCCGCCAGGGCCGCAGGACACTCGGCGCGGTCCCGGCGGCCACATCCTGACCGGCCCTGTCTACGTCGAGGGCGCCGAGCCCGGCGATGCGCTCGAAGTGAAGATCCTCTCGATCGACCTCGCGATTCCGTACGGCTACAACGGGTGCAGCGGGTTTCTGCCCGGCAACTGCGTACGCGGCCCGTCCAAGATCATTCAGCTCGATCGCAAGGCGATGACGGCGGCGTTCGCGCCGGGCATCGTCATTCCGCTGCACCCGTTCTTCGGCAGCATGGGCGATGCGCCGGATCCGTCGCTCGGGCTCGTCAGCAGCAATCCACCCGGCAAACACGCCGGGAATC
>JBOGIZ010000143.1:0-3861 GCA_050747805.1 Vicinamibacterales bacterium
GACGCAAGCAGAAACCAAACGACGCCCTACAATGCCGTCGGGGTCGATTTTTTCAACACGCTCGGCATCCCGATGCTGGCCGGACGGCCGTTCAACGAACACGACACCGGCGCGTCGCCCAAAGTTGCCGTCATCAATGAGCGCCTAGCCGCGACGCGCTTTCCGCACCAGAATCCGATCGGCAGGCTCGTGTCCGTCGGCGTGTACTCGGGCTACGGGGACATCCTCTCCACCGGTCCCCTCGAGATTGTCGGCGTGTGCGGCGATACGCTGTACGAAGATCTGCACGAAACCCCGTCGCCCCAGTTGTTTATTCCCTACGCGCAGCAAACACAGGTGCGGCGCTTGACATACATGATCCGCACGCAGATGGCGCCTGACACGATCGTGCCGGCACTCCGAAGAGTCCTGCACGCCGCCGATCCCGCGCTGCCGCTGGTGGCCGTGCGCACGCAGCAGGCGCAGATCGACGAAGACCTCGCCGATGAACGGCTGCTCGTCTCGCTCAGCTCGATCTTCGGCGTACTCGCGCTGGTGCTCGCGTCGGTCGGGATTTACGGCGTGATGGCGCTCTCGGTCGCGCAGCGGACCCGGGAGATCGGCATCCGCATGGCGCTCGGCGCGATCCCTCGCCAGATTCTGGCGATGGTGCTTCGCGAGGCCTCGTCGCTGTCGGTGATCGCGATCGCGGCCGGCGTCGGTGCGTCTATCCTCTCTGCGCGATTCATGAAATCGGTGCTCTTCGGCATCGCGTCATCGGATCCGATCACGGTGTGGAGCGCGGCGGGACTCCTGTTGATCGTCGCGTTGGCCGCGAGCTGGTTTCCGGCACGGCGCGCGGCGCACGTGCATCCGATGGACGCGCTTCGGCGCGAGTGACGACCTCGCGACGAGCATAGTCGCCGCTGGACTTCGGCCGAGTTTCTTACAGGCGCGCGAAAGAGTCGGGATGTCGAAATGGCGCCGCATGTGAGCGTCACGCATTCGAACGCTGACGTACACTCAACAGGTCGACAGCTCTCCGACTCAAGGAGAAGGCGCATGACTGTGTCTGTCTGCGGCGTCCGTCGAACTGCCGGACTCCTGATGATCGTTTTCCTCACACGGAGGGTCTGATGAAGTGGATTCACAAGTTTGGCCGCCCAGGGCAGCCGTGGATGGTCGGGCTCGATGCTCTGGGCTACGGCATCCTGGGACTCGTCATTCTGATCGCGTATATTTTTTCTCGTCTGCACTGATCGTCGCGCGCTACCGCCTGGACGCCGCCAGCTCCGCGATGATGCGCTGACCCGGACGCCTCGCGTTCCAGATGCTGCCGCCGCTCACGATGCCACCGGCTGCGGCACGCGGGTGAGCAGAAGCGTCCTCGCCGAATCCGCCGACGGCCTGGCTCCGCGATGTCGGCCCCGCACCGCTCGCACCGTTCCTGTAGACCATCCGCCGTTTCCGTGCGAACGACTTCTGAGGGCAGGGAATCAAGGTCGGGCATGTCGTCGTCGGCTCCGTCGTTGGTCGTTGCTCTGCGGCCCGCCTATTCGGTCGAGTCCGTATCGGTCGCGGGTCCGGTCGCCGGCATCTCACGAGCCGCCGCGAGGTCGAGCAGCGCGCAGGCCGCGTCGAGTGCCGGATCCGCGCACACGCCACAGATAGTGATCGAGCTGCGACGTGAACTCGGCGATGGACGGACTACGGATCGCTGATGGGGACATGGTCCACAAGCTCGGACATTCGCGGCCGGAGAGGACGGGTGGCGTCGCATACTCGGACGTCTGGGCTCCGGATCCGCCACTGCTTGTCGGGCGCCCCCGACACGGGTACCATGACGCGATGAGCCTCACGCAGCTGTTGAAACACGTGAAAGCCCTGCCGGCTCGGCAGCGGGAGCGCCTCGTGCGTGAAATTCTCGCGCTCGGGGAGAAGCGGGGTGCCCGTTCCCGATCGAAACGCGCCGAGCCCCCTGTCACGTGGCCCGATGTGGAAGCCCGCGCGAAACGCATCGTGGGTGACCGGGTGTTGCCGAATCTCGTGTTGCTCGAACGTGGCGAGGAAGCCTCCTGAGCGGCAAGCGCCTCTACGCCGACAGCAGCTTCCTCGTGTCGTGCTACTTGGTCGACGCGAACACGGCCCAGGCCAAGGCATTCCTCTCCCGTCGACCCGTTTCACTGATCGTCACGCCCCTCCACGAATTAGAGGTGCGCAACGCCCTCCAACTTGGCGTCTTTCGCCACGTCTTGACGCCAGAGGAAGCCAAAGCGGCCACCGTCAATATCAATGAGGACTTGCGAGCCGGCCGCTTGGTGAAGACCGTCGCCAGATGGCCTGCCGTCTTTCGGATCGCGTCGCGTTTAAGTGAGCGACATGCTGCACGCACCGGCACGCGCAGTCTCGACATTCTGCACGTCGCCGTGGCGAAAACCCTCCGAGTGAACGAGTTCGCGTCATTTGACGGGCGGCAGCGCGCCCTCGCGACGGCCGAAGGTCTGACGGACGTCCTGGCGAGCGTATCGTAGGATCTCGGATCTGTTCACTTCGCGCTCCGGCAAATACTTGGCGACTTTTCGCGATCTATTTCGTCCCCACACAGACGCCGGAAAGGATCGGCCATCGGCGATTAGCCTTGAACCAGCTAAATCAGCGGGAGTTATTGCCTGATAGTCTGATTGGCGCGATCTCCGCAAATTGCCGCGGCTCTCCAGACTCAAAGTGAGCGTATGCTCTATTGAGCCTCAGCGCCAAGAGGCAAACAATGCGGATGTCTTTCGGGAGTTTGATGGTCATCGGCTGCGCCGCTCTTGGGATGTCGGCATCGCCGAACGCCCTCGACGCGCGAGTTCGCAGCCTCCGTGTGCCCACGTCACCAACGCCATGCGAAGCCCACGCGATCGCGCAGGCTATCGCGGGGTCAGCGAATGTGCCTCTTGGGTTTGAAGACCTCCCAGAATGCACGACAGAGACGGATCCAGCGAAGATCTGGGAGCGGGAGCTCCGAGTGCCGTCGAGCGTACGCGATACGACGTTGCTTGACGACGTGTCCGTCGGAAATACGTTGGATTGGCTGACGAGAACCGTCCCAGCCTTCGCATGGCGCGACATCGACGGGATTCCGAATATTCGACCGAAGGACGCGTGGACCAGCGCTGACGATCTGCTCAATATGCCATTGGCCCCCTTGCAGGTGTCTGCCGTGGATGTTAGCGGGGCGGGTTTGGAACTGTTCTTTGGAGATCCGCCCTCCGGCCCGGATGTTCCGAAATTCGACTTCGACCTGACCTTCCCGGGCGGACCCGTCCTTAATGGGCTCAACAGCATCGTTCGCGCCGCTCACGCGGCAGGTTGGGACGCGGTCACGGTCGCGCATCCGAGGAACCGGGATGGTGATCCTGTGGCGGCGGTCGTCGGCATCCGGTATTCCGGACACAAGGGTGCGGGCGGCAGCGAATTTGTTTTGACCGCCAAGACGCTCGCGAAACGTCAGTGACGCCGCCGGCGTGGTCGCGGGCTTTCTGGGTGAGATGGCAGCGCTCCTCGTGTCGTGGCCCAGATCCGGTCATCACAATTCGAAGGGCTCGAGTAACGAAAGACGCCGAAGGGGATTCAAACCGGCCTGAAAATTGATGTCGGCTTTGGGACGATGATCGTTGGAAGAGAGCACAATGAGGACCGTCGGCGATCCTGAAGTCCTCCGCTCGGTCAAGCAGCGGCTCCGCATGCTCCGTCCTGACACGCCGCGCCGCAACCGCGATGGTTCTGCGCACCCGTCCGCGAGTGATTCCGATCGCTCAACCCAATCGTCCAGTTGTGAAGGCACTTGCGTTGTGGGCTCCGATTCCCTGGCCGCACGGCCGGCGGACGAATCCGTTG
>JBOGIZ010000144.1:0-3019 GCA_050747805.1 Vicinamibacterales bacterium
GACAAACTCCGTGTCTTCGCCGGCCATGATGCGGAGCAGCGTGCTCTTCCCTGCGCCGTTGAGACCGAGGACGCCAATCTTCGCGCCGGGCAGAAACGAGAGCCAGATGTCTTTGAGAACGACGTGGTCCGGGGGATGGATCTTCCCGAGACCTTTCATGGTGTAGATGAATTGGGGCATTGGTCAATGACGACGGGCGAAGGACGAGAGCCGAAAGACGAAGAAAAATGCTTCTTCGCTGAGGTGATTTTATCGCGAGATGGCCAGCCACGCTACACTAACGAGCGATGCCGAACCGCGCCCCGGACTGGCTCGCACAGGCGCGCCGCGATCTCGATCAGGCCGAAGCCTCCAGGGCGGAAGGCCGCCACGAGTGGGCGTGCTTCGCCGCGCATCAGGCGGCGGAGAAAGCGATCAAGGCGCTGCACCTCCACCACGGGCAGGACGCGTGGGGCCACGTCGTCGTGAAGCTCCTCGAGGACCTTCCCGCGCCGCCGCCGGCGCCGCTCATCGAACAGGCGCGCGTCCTCGACAACTTCTATGTGCCCACGCGATATCCCAACGGACACGACGCGGGGCCGCCCTTCGAACACTACGGCCCGCTGCAAAGCGAACAGGCGCTGACGTATGCCCGTGCGATCGTTGACTTCGCCGCTGCTCAAATGGCCTGACCGTGCGGCCGTCGAGGCCGCGCTGCACGCATGGGTCGAGCGCGCGGCGGCCGCGCACCCCGACGTGCTCGCGATCGCGGCGTTCGGATCGTTTGCGCGCGGCGAGTGGGCGTTTGGCAGCGACCTCGATCTGCTCGTCGTCGTACACGACGCCGGCGAACCCAGCAGCGAGCGGCGCCTGTCATGGGACACATCCGCGCTGCCCGTTCCCGTCGATCTGCTGCTCTACTCCGCGTCCGAGTGGCGGCGGCTCCACTCGACGCCCTCGCGATTCCGCGACACGCTCGCGAAGGAGGCGCGCTGGGTGTTGGGCGGCGCCCCAACGTGACGCGGCGCGGTCATCCTCCGCTCAGAAGCTCCATGCCGTGCGCAAGCGCCTCACGCACGAGCGGATCGCCGGACGCTTGTGCGCGCTCGACTTCTTCCGCCGTGAGGACGATCAGATCGATAGGGCACGGCAGCGGCCCGAGCACTCGGATATCGAGCCGGAATGTAGTGCTTGTCCAGCCGCCGGGCCGCGTCGACAACCTCTGCGAGCGGCGCCGGCGCAGGAAGCGATTCGGCGAGCGCGACGAGCAGGGCCGCGCGTGGCGCGCCGCAGGCGGGCGTGTAGTCGTGTCTTACTCGTCCAGACTGCAGTCGTGCGATTTGGAATGCCCGGGACCAGTACACTTCGTCACGAGCCCATGGACCGCCTCCGTTCCAAAGTGTTTCGAGGCAGGCGATCCGAACATCAGCTCGACGTTCGAGAACGTGACGGCCGTCCCTCCCAGAACACACACCGTCAACGGCGACGGGCTTAACGCCGACAGGGTTCCGTTGCCTGTGATGGATGCCTGTCCTGTGACCACGAACCCACCCTTGACCGGAGTGGCGTATGGCTGACAGCTCGTCTCCCAATCGATGCTGACGATGCCGCCGGTCAGGTTGATGTGGTGTGTGTGGGCGCCGCGCGTGCTGGGATCGTCCTTGTTGACGTTGGCTGGGCTTTGCACAATCCCGTAATCTGACGTCTCCATGTTCAGAGCCGCCGAGAAGTCGGCCGTGCCCTTCTTTTCGTCCAGCGTGAGTGTCCAGGTGCCCCGTATCTCATACGGACCTCCCGCGATGGACACCAGCGGAGGCGTCGCCGTCGCCGACGCCGTATAGTCGTTGATCAGCCCGCTGAAATGCCGCGGCAGCGGCGGCGGCCAGTTTCGATCGTCGCCACGACCGCGACCCTGTCCGTTCAAGGCCGCCACCGACATCGCCAGCGCGATGCCGCCTGCGATCAACGTCCATCTCGTGCGCTTCATCGAACCCTCCTATTCACAATTCGTTGTTGTTGACGTGGTGCTCGCGGCAGGGTGCCCGGTCGACACACCACTCGTCACGAGGCCGCGCAGCTCGTTTCTCATGCGCCTCCTGCCTCCAGGGGGACGGGCGTTCACACTACAGCCGGGAACCACAGGCGGCAATGAGCAAAGAGGAGCAAAGTCGCTCACAAGCGTCCGAAGGATGCGACCACCCTGAATCCGTGACAGAATTCGCCATATCGGCGCGGGTGGGAGGGCAGATGGCAGAACATTCCGCGATGACGCCTGAGGCAACGTCGGTCGGAAAGCGCCTGGACTCCTGGAAAGCGATCGCCACCTATCTTGGCCGGCACGTCACAACCGTGCGCAGATGGGAAAAACAGGAAGGCCTTCCGGTCCATCGGCACCTGCATGCCAAGCTTGGTTCGATCCACGCTTTCACGCCCGAAGTCGACGCGTGGTTCAACCGCCGGCGGGCACCCGAGACGGTTAGTCCGCCCGCGACTTCTGACCAGTCCACCGCATCGGAGCGACTCCCGCCTCCGCCGCTGCTGACCGCCCTGCGGTCTCCCGCCTCCATCGGCGCATTCGCGGGACGCCGGCTCGAAATAGACCAGCTGAAAGAGGCATGGCGGCTCGCGTGCGGCGGGCAGCGGCAGGTTGTATTGATCGCCGGCGAGCCTGGCATTGGAAAGACCCGCCTCGCGTTCGAGTTCGCCTCATCCATTGCCGAGCATGCGACCGTGTTGGTCGGGCGCTGCGACCGTGAACCCCTCGCGCCATTCGCGCCCTTTGTCGCGATACTCCAGTGGCTGGTGCGTGAAATGCCGCCGAACGTGTTGAGACGGCTTCTGACCGGCATCGAGGCGGCTGGCGAGCTCGCGCACCTGATCCCGGAGGTCGCCAGACGCATTCACCTCAACCTAAAGCCCGCGTCGGGCCATGTGGAACACCGCCGCTATCGCATGCTCGACGCCTGTTCGGAGCTGATCGTGGCGACGTCGCGGCGTGGACCGATTCTACTGGTGCTCGAAGATGTCCACTGGGCAGATC
>JBOGIZ010000145.1:0-1878 GCA_050747805.1 Vicinamibacterales bacterium
GTTCCATCCCATCCGCGTTGCGCTGACGGGCGAGAGCGGCGGCCCCGAACTCGATCTCGCGGTGCCCGCCATGGATCGCGGCGCCGCGCTGCCGGCCGATGCCGGAATTACGAGGGTGCTCCCCGCGCGCGAACGCGCTCATCAGTTCGCGGCGGCCGCGCGGTGAGGCTGACGGCTCGAAGCGTACGGCTCATGCCGGCTTGAGCCCCGAGGTCTGAGCCCTCAGCCATGATCGTCTACGGCATCAATCCCGTGCTCGAAGCGTTCCGAGCCCGACGCGTCATGCGCCTGCGGGTCAGTGCGCGATCCGATCGGCGCGTGGACGAGCTGCTCGCGCTGGCGGATCGGCACGGCGTGCCTGTCGATCGCGTCGATCCGCCGGCGCTCGATCGCGCGGCGCGCGGCGGCGTGCATCAAGGCGTCGTCGCGGATGTCGAGGAGCCGCGTGACTATTCGGTCGCGGACCTCGTCGCACTCGAGCTCGAGCCCGCATTCGGTCCGCCCGCTGCGATCCGCACGCCGCTTATCGTCGTGCTCGACGGGATCGAGGATCCGCATAATGTCGGGGCGATTCTTCGCACCTGCGACGCGGCGGGCGCAAGCGGCGTCATACGACAAGAGCGGCGCGCCGCCGCGCTCGATGGCGTGGTCTCGAAGGCATCGGCGGGCGCGCTCGCGCACGTTCGCATCGCGACGGTCGTGAATATCGCGCGCGCGATCGACGAGCTCAAGGCACGCGGCGTGTGGACGATCGGGTTGGCGGGGGCCGCAGACGACCAGTACACCTCGGTTGACTGGACGCTGCCGTCCGCGATCGTCCTCGGGGCGGAGGGTCATGGGCTGCGCCGGCTCGTACGGGATAAGTGCGATCGGCTCGTTCGCCTTCCGATGTCAGGCGCCGTCGACAGCCTGAACGTCTCGGTCGCGGCTGGTGTCGTCCTGTACGAGGCCGTGCGGCAGCGCCGGATGCCGTAGAATGGGCGGATACGCGACAGTTTCTGCTAACTGATGCCAGCTCAACGATTTGCGCTTTGCGTTTGGTGACGGGTCGTCCCGGGATAGCCGAGAGCACTCGCAGTACTTGCGCCGCTGGCATGGCCCGTGCTATTAATACTCTTTTGTCTGGGCTGGCGTAGCTCAGTCCGGTAGAGCAGCTGATTTGTAATCAGCCGGTCGGGGGTTCAAATCCCTTCGCCAGCTCCATCAGCTCCGCCCGGCAACGGCGGATTCGTGGGGCGGGCAGGGCGCAATCCTAACAAACGAGAGTATGAGTCCTCAGCCGTCAGTGCGCGCCGCGCCCGCGCGCTGAAACGTGGGGACGCCGTGTCGGGCGAGGTAGCGAAGCGGTCAAACGCAGCAGACTGTAAATCTGTCGGCCTTGCGCCTTCGAAGGTTCGAGTCCTTCCCTCGCCACCATAGGAGAATTGGTGAGTTGGTGGAGTGGTGATTTGGTGAATTGTCATCGCGCGGGCTACCGCGCGCGCTTCAAAGCGCGGCAAGCCGCGCATGCCAATTCACCAGCTCACCAACTCACCAATTCACCAACTGAGATGCGGGAGTAACTCAGTGGTAGAGTCACAGCCTTCCAAGCTGTTGGTCGCGGGTTCGATCCCCGTCTCCCGCTCCAATCTCCGCGCGAAGGCGACACATGAATTGACTGAGCCGATGTAGCTCAGTTGGCAGAGCGCGTCCTTGGTAAGGACGAGGTCTCCAGTTCGATCCTGGACATCGGCTCCAGACTTGCTCACTCACGACGTAGACAGAGGATCGTTGACATGGCCAAAGAAAAATTCGACCGAAGCAAACCCCACGTGAATGTCGGCACGATCGGGCACATCGACCACGGCAAGACCACGCTGACCGCCGCGCTCACCAAGG
>JBOGIZ010000146.1:0-2001 GCA_050747805.1 Vicinamibacterales bacterium
CGCCGCGCGGCGGTAGACGTGCTCGATCATCGGCCGGCCGCCGATGTCGGCGAGCGCTTTACCGGGAAGGCGCGTCGAGTGATACCGCGCGGGGATGATGGCGACGGCGGAGAGCGAAACTCTGAAAAGGGAAGTGCCCGTACCGTCAACAGGGCGCACGGCAAATCTTACCACAGCGATTCGGCCGCGCTCATCGCATGCTAGAATGCGATCGACCGAAACAGCCCCGCTCATTTACTCGCATGACCCTCACGCGTGCGGCGGTCTACGGCGGTGCAGGCATTCTGCTCGTCGCGTACCTTGCTTCGGCGAACAGCTCGACGCTGAGGCATCGGGACGCGATGCGACGGGCGGCGCCCGGCCCGCCGAGCCCGCAATCGATCACCGCGGATATTCAGCAGGAAGCTGGACGCCTGCGCGCCCGCATGGCGCACGCGCCTGCTCCCGACGCCAACCCTCGCAACCCGTTCGCATTCGCGCCGGTCCGTACGCCGCCCCCAGCAGCCGCGAATCTTGCGCACGCAACCGCCGCGGATTCCGCACAAGTCGCGGCTCCGCCGACGCCCGAGCTGTCGCTTATCGGCATGGCCGAAGATCCGACCGCCGCGGGCGTCCGCCGCGTCGCGATTCTTTCCGGCGTCGGCGATTCCGTCTATTTCGTGAGCGAAGGGGACGCGCTCCTCGGCCGCTACCGCGTCGCGAAGATCGGCGCCGATGCCATCGAGCTCGACGATGTGCTGACGCATGGCGTGCGCCGGTTGGCCATGCGGTGACGGCCAAGGCGGGCGAGCGTCGCGAGCGAGCCACGCGAACGGCGCGCGTGTCGGGGAGTCCCGCCTTCGCCGAGGCTTCGGCGGGCCGCCGTAGCTTTAGCGGAGGCTGGCCGAGGGGCGACGCCCCTCGGACAAAAACTAGATCCCTCCCCGTCCTCGGCCGCCGCAGTTGGTCGGCTGCGGGCCGGGCACGATCGTCGTGCCGCCGGACGCCTGCTGCTGCGCGTTGAAGGCGGCGATGTCGTCCTTCTGCAATGCGGTCCACCTCGTCATGATGACCGTGTACTGCGGTTCGAGATTGTTATAGACCTCCAGCATGCCTTCGGTCGGTTTCCCTTCGCCGCCGGCGACCGAGCCGGCAAAGTCGGCGAGCTTGTTGTCGAGGCCGATCGCGTAGTTGAGCGGATCCTCGCCCGACGTGCTATGCAGGTTGGCCATGACCCCGCTGACGGTTTGTATCTTGTCGCTGAGCGGCTGGCCGTTCGGCAACTCCGCGAGTTGCTTCCGCAGCGACACCATGTTGTTGACCGCATCGTGCAGGTTGTCGACCTCGCCCCTGACCTTTTCGACGAGCTGGTATTGCGCCATGGCGTCCGCGTCGCTCACGTGGAGCTTCGGATCCATGTGAACGATGAGCGGCTGCGTGTAGGATTGCCCGTCGACCGTCAGCTTGACCGTAAAGCTGCCGACCGGAGGCACGTCGACGCCGCCGCGGCCGCCGCCGCCCCACATCACTTCATCGGGGATGCAGTGCGGCGCCGGTGGCTCCTGGAATGCCGTGAGCGGAGCCGCGAGCCTGTTGAACCCGACTTCGTCCGGCACGTTCACGTGGACCGGCGCGAACCCGAATCCGCCGCGTCCGCGTCCGCGGCCGCCCCGTCCGGCTTCTGGCGCCGGCGACGCGCCGGGCGCCGTGTTGTTCGCGCTCGAGTAGGTCTGGACCGTATGGCCGGCTGGATCGAGGATGTCGATCGCGACCGGCCCCGCCGGCTTGTTTGTGAGGACGTAGTCGACGAAGACCGGCCCTTCGGGCGGGTTGGGCGTGGAGAGCCCCGACGGCTGCGGGCCGTTGTTGCCGCGGCCGAAGCCGCCTCGACCGCCCGCCGCGCCGCGATACACGATTCCGGGTTTGAAGAGCGTCACCGTACCTGACGCGTCTTGCCCGCTCGCCATGTCCCGCAGCGGCGTCACGTCGTCCAGGATCCAGAACGCGCGGCCGTGCGTGGCG